>NZ_AFOC01000044.1:0-28443 GCF_000224455.1 endosymbiont of Riftia pachyptila (vent Ph05) | reverse complement strand
CAGGCAAGGCCAGTATCTGGCTCTGTTTCCGTATCGATACTGTGGGGCATGGAATCCTTTCCATTAAGACTTTAATTCCTGTAAAANTATAAATACATCACACAACAGATATCAATTCTTCCAGGATCGTCCTTGACAGGGCTTCAGCATCCCCCAGTTACAAACATCCGGGATCAGGCAACCATGGCCACTTGCAGACACATGAAGCCTAGACTTGTTAGGGCCAACCTCACCTTTTTTGGCGAACCCCCTCACCCCTGCTAACATGCCGCGGATAACCCGGTCCACCAAAATAATCTGTCGCAACTATGGCTAAAAGAAAAAAGAAGGGTTTCCGTTTTCCGTTTGGTCTGCTGTTTCTGCTGCTATTGCTGGCGATCCCGCTGCTGATGCTCGGCAGCCTCAGCTCGATCAGCGAAGATCTGCCGCTGGTGGGCGAAACCCAGCGCATGAACACCGATGCGGCGGTGCGGGCCAAAACCAAGCTGAGCGACCTGCGCAAGAAGCTCAAGTCCGAGGCGCAGACTGAGACCATCGTCCTCAGCGAGAAGGATCTCAACGGCATGCTGGCGGTGGCAGCTCGCGCTATTCACCGGCTGCACGGCGAGGCCAATGTGACCCCAGTAGAGGCGCAGCTGCGCTTCACCCTGGATCTGCCGGAGAATCCTTTTGGCAGGTTCATCAACATCCGGGCGGGGGTGGTGCCATCAGACTACGGTCTGCACCTGGCACCGGTCTATGTAGGCCAGACCGAGATTCCCGGCCCCCTCGCCCTGAAGCTGGTCGAGACCCTGCTGCAGGCGATGATGAAGGACGAACAGAGCAGCGCGATCCTGCAGGCGATCCAGTCGGTGGACATCCAGGGCGATCGCGTCACCGCAGTGTTCCAGCCCCTGCCCAATCTGAAGCAGTGGCTCAAGCCGACCTTCCGCCAGGTCGCCCAGCAGCGCGCCGGCGTCAGCCCGGAGCGACTGCGCTTCTACTTCGCCAAGCTCTGCGAACTCGACCAACTCTATCCCCACGCCATCGACACCTCCGCCACCGCCTACATCGCACCGCTGTTTGAGATTGCCAACAAACGCACTGCTGCTGGCGCCAGTGCAGTGAAGGAGAACCGAGCGGCGCTGCAGGCGCTGGGGATCTTTCTCGGCAGCCCGAGATTTGAGCGGGCCCTCGGCCACTACCGCACCGGCGAGCTGACCGAGTGCCGTGAGCGCAGCAAAAATGTGGTACTGGCCGGCCGTCACGACATGGTGCAGCACGTTTTCATCTCCTCTACCATGCAGATGCTGGGCGACAGCGAGATCAGCTTCGCCATCGGTGAGTTCAAGGAGGTCTACGACACCCGCGGCAAGGACTACGGCCTGAGCTTCAGCGACATCGCCGCCAACCGGGCTGGCGTGCGACTGGCGGAGCAGCTGCTCAACCCCGCCAGTGCGGCACGGGCGCAGGCGGTGCTGGCCCGGGCCGAGCAGGAGGCGGCGTTCTTCCTCAAGGTCTCTGATCTGCCGGACGAGATGCCGCAACGGGAGTTCGAACGCCGCTTCGGCAGCGTCGATGACCCGCGTTACCACGCCATGCTGAAGAAGATCGACGAGCGGCTGGATCGACTACCGGCGTTTCAGTAGCAGTCAGACAGAACAGCAGCCTGCTCAGTCATCCTCCCGGTCATCCTCGCGCCGGCATTCGCCTTCGATGGTGCGTTGATGACCGGGTGGGGAGTGGGGTTTGCGCTGCACCGGCCGCATCACCCCGGCCCCTTGCAGCCCACTGCTGATCAACCAGCGGCGCAACTGCGGCACCAGAAAGATGAAGCCGACAAAGTCGGTGACAAAACCAGGCAACAGCAGCAGTACACCGCACACCAGCAGCACCGCCCCCTCCATCATCTCGATCGCGGGCACCTCGCCACGCTCCATCGCCCCACGCACCCGCATCAGCGTCGAAAAGCCCTGCAGACGCACCATCGCACCGCCGATCAGGGCGGTCAGCAGGGTGAGAAAGATGGTGGCAAAGGCGCCTATCTGCGAGCCGACCTGGATCAGAAAGTAGAGCTCGACCAGTGGGATGCCAACAAACAGCAGTAGGAATATGAGTAACGGATTCATGCCGCAGCAGGGTACGCTCGAGCTGAACTCAGGACAAGCCCGCGCCACCCGCCAGCAGCCCCGCGGACGCTGTCACCCCGCCCCTTTTTAGAGTATCTTTCCCCGATGTCGACATCGGTGCTTCTCAGCCTCTGCAGCGTACCCGACCGGGAGACCGGCCTGCGTCTGGCGCAACAGCTGGTGGAGCAGCGGCTTGCCGCCTGCGTCAGCCTCAGCGCGCCAGTCACCTCCATCTATCGATGGCAGGGCAAACTGGAAACGGCAGAGGAGCTGCAGATGTTGATCAAAACAACAACCAAGCAGTACCCAGCAATGGAAGCTGCAATCCGGGCATCACATCCCTATGAACTTCCAGAGATCATCGCAGTCCCTGTAGAAAGCGGGCTCGATGACTATCTCAACTGGGTGGAGCAATGCACAACAATAGAATAACGACCTTCCTCATCATCACCCTGCTGGGGCTGCTGCTCGCCCCCTTTGCTTGGGCTGAAGACGAACTGCTGATGCCGGATCAGGCATTTCAGATCAGCGCCCGCAGCGACGGCCCCGACACCCTGCTGGTAGAGTGGCAGATCGCCGACGGCTACTACATGTACCGCGACAAGCTCCGCTTCAGCAGCGACGCGGTGGGCATCGAGCTGGGCGAGCCGGAACTCTCCGAAGCGAAGATTAAGCAGGACGAATTCTTCGGCGAGGTGGCGATCTACCGGGGCCACGCTAGCGCACGCATCCCGATCAAGCGCGACCCAGGCGCCCCTGAAACCATCACCCTGGAGGCCCGCTCCCAGGGCTGCGCCGATCTCGGCATCTGTTTCCCGCCCCATTCCCAGGAGATCAAGCTGGCGCTGGCGCCACAGCCTGCCGTAGCGCAGCAGGCTTCACCCGCGCCGCTTCCCCTACTCGGCGAAACTGCCGCCACTGCCCCCCTGTTTGCCAACGATGAGGGTGGCGAACTGCTGCCGCCCGAAGAGGCCTACAAACTCGCGGCCATCGTCGAGGATGGCCGCCGGCTGCGCCTTCGCTGGGAGATCGCCCCAGGCACCTATCTCTACCACGACAAGATCAAACTGGCGCTGATCGAGGCGGACGGTGTCGCCCTCGGCGACTATCAGCTGCCCGAGCCTGAGATCAAGAAAGACTCACCCACCCCAGACGGGACGATCGGCGATGTAGCGGTCTATCACGACCAGATCGAACTGCTGCTGCCGCTCACGCGCAGCAACACCGCGGCCACCGAGATCGTGCTGGAAGCGAGCTACCAGGGCTGCGCCGAGATCGGCGTCTGCTATCCGCCGCAGCGTCGCGAATTCACCCTGGCCCTGCCGGGAATAAGCAAGGCTGCAGCAGCGGAGACCGCACCTGCAGAGGTCACGCCTGCCGCGACACCGGCAGCTGCCGAGAGCAGCATCCCACTCTCTGAGGTCGATCAGATCACCGCCACCCTGGCTGGCGGCAGCTCCCTGCTGGTGATCGGGCTCTTTTTCGTGATGGGGCTGGGGCTGGCGTTTACCCCCTGCATCTTCCCGATGATCCCGATCCTCTCTGGCATTATCGCCGGCCATGGCGGCACGATCACCACCCGCAAGGCCTTCACCCTCTCTCTGGTCTATGTGCTGGCAATGGCCCTCACTTACACCCTAGCCGGGGTACTGGCCGGGCTGTTCGGCGAGAACCTGCAGGTCGCCTTCCAAAACCCCTGGGTCCTCGCCACCTTCGCCCTGGTGTTCGTCCTGCTGGCGCTCTCCATGTTCGGCTTTTACGAACTGCAGCTGCCCAGCAGCCTGCAGAGCCGCCTTTCAGAGATCAGCAACAAGCAGCGGGGGGGCTCACTGGCCGGGGTCGCGATAATGGGCTTTCTCTCCGCACTAATTGTCGGGCCCTGCGTGGCGCCGCCGCTGGCCGGCGCGCTGATCTACATCGGTCAGACCGGCGATGCCCTGCTTGGCGGTCTGGCCCTATTTGCCCTGAGCATGGGCATGGGCGCACCGCTGATCGCCATCGGCACCTCCGCCGGCAAGCTGCTGCCCAGGGCCGGCCGCTGGATGGATACGGTCAAGGCGGTGTTCGGCGTCGCCATGTTGGGTGTTGCCATCTTCATGCTGGAGCGCATCATCCCCGCTGACATCGCGATGTTCCTGTGGGGCATGCTGCTGGTGGTCTCTGCCATCTACATGGGTGCACTGCGCCATCTGGAGATCGAGGCCGGCGGCTGGCAGAAATTATGGAAGGGGCTTGGCATGGTGCTGCTGATCTACGGCGCACTGCTGCTGATAGGTGCCGCGGCGGGTGGTAAAGATACCCTGCAGCCACTGCGTGGACTGGTAGCGTCCGGTGGCGCGGCTGCCGGCCATACCGAGGAGCTCAGATTTAAACGCATCAAGAGCCTGGCCGACCTGCAGCGAGAGGTGGCCCAGGCAAGTGCCGCAGGCAGGCCGGTGATGCTCGATTTCTACGCCGACTGGTGCATCTCCTGCAAGGAGATGGAGAAGTACACCTTCGCCGACCCCAAGGTCATCGCCGCGCTCGACGGTGTGCTGCTGCTACAGGCTGACGTCACCGCCAACGACGCGACGGACCAGGCACTGCTGCAGGGCCACTTCGGCCTGCCCGGACCGCCGGCAATCATCTTCTACGGCAGCAATGGCACAGAGCGCAAACGCTTCCGAGTCGTCGGATTCAAAAGCGCCGATGAGTTCGCCACCCACGTCGCCGAGGCGATCCGCTGAGCACACCCGGCCGCGCCCTGCAGACCCTGCTGATCGCGGCCCTGCTGCTGGCTGGCTGGTGGGGGCTGCGGACACTGCAGCAGCCAACCAGGCTGGCCATTGAACCCAATCCACACCAGGGACCGATCACCATCCACCAGCTGCCGGCACTGCAACTGGCGAACCTGCAGGGAGAACCCATCGCCAGCAGCGACTGGTCAGGCAAGGTGGTCGTACTGCACTTCTGGGCGGCATGGAATCCGATCTGCCGGCGGGAGATCCCGGGACTGGTCCGGCTGCAACGCGAGTTGGGCGAGCGTGGCCTGCAGATGGTCGGCATCACCCTCGACCTGCCTCAGCCGGCCAGGGAGCGCGCCCAGGAGCTGGCGATCAACTATCCGCTGCTGCTCGGCGGCAGGTCAGAGATCGCCCTGGCACGCGGGCTCGGCAACCGTTTTCAGGGGCTGCCCTTCACCGCATTGTTCGACCGTGCCGGTAGGCTAGTCTTCTCTCACTATGGCGAGCTGGCAGAAGAGCGACTGCATGAAGTGATCATGCCACTACTCTAGCGTGCTGATCAGGCATATAATTCGGCGCCATACGGCAACAGGCTTTGGATCCTCCAAGCGCCGTCGTGAGGCCAAAAAGCATCCAAATCTTGCAACGATCTGGTGTGGAACTGCGCATAAAACTGGACAAAACCACTGGACTTTTGCAAAATCCGCATGAATTCGGCAATTCCGTCCAACCACTGGAGACCCAGTGGTTTTTGCATTGTTATGGGACGTTCCGCCGGGCATCACACAAACTCCTATGGATGACTCGAGACGATGGCGACCATTCTGGTACTGAACGGCCCTAACCTGAACCTTCTCGGCACCCGCGAGCCGGAGATCTATGGTCACGATACCCTGGAAGATATCCGCCAGCACCTGGAGCAACTGACCGAGGCCCAGGGCCATCGGCTGCGCTTCCATCAGAGCAACGCCGAGCACGAACTGATAGAGTTGATCCACCAGGCGCGTAGCGCGGGGGTCGGCTTCATTATCATCAACCCGGGCGCCTTCACCCATACCAGCATCGCGCTGCGGGATGCCTTTGCCGGGGTCGCAATCCCCTTCATCGAAGTGCATCTCTCCAACGTCCATGCGCGGGAACCCTTCCGTGCACACTCCTACCTATCCGATATCGCCGTCGGCGTGATTACCGGGCTTGGCGCCCAGGGCTACGAACTTGCCCTGCAGGCAGCCAGCCGATTGCTTGCGGCAGACAACAACTGAACGAGTATCAACACTATGGATATCCGCAAAGTCAAAAAACTGATCGAACTGCTCGAAGAGTCCGATATCGCCGAGATCGAGATCCACGAAGGCGAGGAGTCGGTGCGTATCAGCCGCAACAGCTCGATGCCGACTCAGATGGTTGCCGCAGCCCCAGTGGCCGCACCCGCCGCGGCGCCGGCGCCGGCGCAGGCCCCGGTCGCAGAGGCAGCTCCTGCAGCCGCAGCGGAGATCCAAGGACACGCAGTCAAATCCCCGATGGTCGGTACCTTCTACCGTGCCCCCTCGCCGGGCAGCAAATCGTTCGTCGAGGAGGGCCAGAGCGTTGCCGTTGGTGACACCCTCTGCATCATCGAGGCGATGAAGATCCTCAACCAGATCGAATCCGACAAGGCGGGCGTGGTGAAGAAGATCCTGGTGGATAACGGCCAGCCGGTCGAATACAACGAACCCCTGTTCATCATCGACTGAGAAGCGCCATGATAGACAAGATCGTTATCGCCAACCGGGGGGAGATCGCGCTGCGAATCCTGCGCGCCTGCAAAGAGCTCGGCATCAAGACTGTCGCCGTCCACTCTGAAGCCGACCGGGACCTGAAACACGTGCTACTGGCGGATGAGTCGGTCTGCATCGGCCCGGCCCCATCGGCCGACAGCTATCTCAACATCCCCGCCCTGATCAGCGCCGCCGAAGTCACCGACTCGATGGCGATTCACCCCGGCTACGGCTTCCTCTCGGAGAACGCTGACTTTGCCGAGCGGGTGGAGAACTCCGGCTTCATCTTCATCGGCCCGAAGGCGGAGACCATCCGCACCATGGGCGACAAGGTGGCCGCCATCGAGGCGATGAAGAAGGCCGGTGTGCCTACAGTACCCGGCTCCGACGGCCCAATCGATGGTAACGCCAAGCGCACCAAAGAGATCGCCCAGCGGATCGGCTATCCGGTGATCATCAAGGCCGCTGGCGGCGGCGGTGGTCGCGGCATGCGGGTGGTTCACTCCGAAGCCAGCCTGCTCAACTCGGTGGCGATGACCAAGGCCGAGGCGGAAGCGGCCTTCGGCAACGGCACGGTCTACATGGAGAAGTACCTGGAGAACCCGCGTCACGTAGAGTTCCAGGTACTGGCCGACACTCACGGCAACGCAGTGCACCTGGGCGAACGCGACTGTTCCATGCAGCGGCGCCATCAGAAGGTGGTGGAAGAGGCCCCAGCCCCCGGCATCACCCCGGAACAGCGCGCCAAAGTGGGTGGACGCTGCGCCGAGGCCTGCCGCCAGATCGGTTATCGCGGCGCCGGCACCTTTGAGTTTCTCTACGAGAACGACGAGTTCTATTTCATCGAAATGAACACTCGCGTACAGGTTGAACACCCGGTCACCGAAATGGTCACCGGTATCGACATCCTGCGAGAACAGATCATGATCGCCGCCGGTGAGCCCCTCAGCTTCACGCAGGAGGATGTGACCCTGCGCGGCCACGCGGTGGAATGCCGTATCAACGCCGAAGATCCGAAAAACTTCATGCCCAGCCCCGGCACCATCACCCAGCTGCATGTTCCGGGCGGCATGGGGGTGCGCGTCGAGAGCCACATCTACAATGGCTACCGGGTGCCGCCCCACTACGACTCGATGATCGGCAAGCTGATCACCCACGGTGACACTCGTGAATCCGCCATCGCGCGGATGCGCATCGCCCTGGCCGAGATGGTGATTGGCGGCATCAAGTGCAACATCCCGCTGCAGCAGGAGATCATGAAGGACGCCGCCTTCCAGGCTGGCGGCGCCAACATCCACTATCTGGAAGAAAAACTGGGACTCTGACGAGCCACTGTTGAACTTTCACCTTGAATTAGGGTGCACGCATTGCGTGCAGCCTAATTCAACATTCACAATTCAAGATTGATTCCATGCCCTGGCTGCAACTCTCCATCGAGACTGACGAGGATCGCGCACCGCTGCTGGAGCTGGTTTTCGAGGGCCTCGGTGCGCTCTCCGTCACGCTGGGTGATGCCGGCAACCAACCGCTGCTGGAACCCAAACCCGGCGAGGAGCGGCTCTGGCATGCTACCCGCGTCACCGCCCTGTTTGAGGCCGAGCGGAACATCGACGAACTACGCGCCGCCCTCAACCAAGCACTCGCCGCTGATGTCAGCCTCAACTTGAACATCGAGCGCCTCGAAGACCAGGTCTGGGAGCGGACCTGGCTGGAGCACTTCAAGCCGATGCAATTCGGCCAGCGACTATGGATCTGTCCGGATGGACAGCAGGTGACGGCAAGCGATGCCGTGCTGGTCAAGCTCGACCCCGGCCTCGCCTTCGGCACCGGCACCCACCCCACCACCGCGCTCTGCCTGGAATGGCTGGAGGGGCAGGATCTGCGCGGCAAACGCATCATCGACTATGGCTGCGGCTCGGGCATTCTGGCCATCGCCGCGCTGCTGCTGGGGGCGGAACGCGCCATCGCGGTGGACTACGATCCCCAAGCGCTGGAGGCAACCCAGGCCAACGCCGAGAAAAACGGCGTCGCCGGGCGGCTGGAGATCTGCCTACCAGAACAGACCCCGCAAACCGAAAACGACCTGTTGCTGGCCAACATCCTTGCCGGACCGCTGATCGAACTCGCATCCACACTGATGCAACTGATCCAGCCCGGCGCACCCTTTGCCCTCTCCGGCATACTGCAGGAGCAGGCGGAACAGGTCAGCGCCGCCTATCGCCCATTCGCCGAGATGCAACCAGCGCAGCAACAGGCGGAGTGGATACGCCTGGGTGGCACTAAAATCTAAATGGTATTGCCACATCCGGCATCACCATGGAGGAGAGCAGGATGAAGCAACCAACACGTGTTTGTGATCTCCAGCAACTGTGTGAGGGCGAGGGCCACCGGGTGGTGGTCAACGGCCGTCCACTGGCGCTGTTTCTCGATCAGGGCCGGGTCTACGCCCTCGACGACCGCTGTCCGCACCGGGAGGGGCAGATGTCCCGTGGTCGGGTGCAGAACGGCGAGGCGATCTGCCCACTGCATCAGTGGAACTTTGACCTGGAAACCGGCGTATCCCCTTAC
Organism: endosymbiont of Riftia pachyptila (vent Ph05); assembly: GCF_000224455.1. Lineage (NCBI taxonomy): Bacteria > Pseudomonadati > Pseudomonadota > Gammaproteobacteria > endosymbiont of Riftia pachyptila. The sequence goes on along the minus strand of NZ_AFOC01000044.1, from coordinate 19,287 downwards.
AACCCCCACGACCGCATCGCCACCTTTCCCGCCGAACTGCGCGACGACGGGGTCTATGTAGATGCCACTGCAGTTCCGCCTCTGCCGACGGCCAGCTTCTCCGGCTATCAGGGTGAGTGGCGACGCTGGCAACAGGATGCCCGCGGCCATGCCCTGATCAAACGCCTCGCCAAGGGAGGCAGACCCACCGTCGAGGCGATGGGCGCGCCACCCCAGCAGCTCTCCGAGCTCGTCGACTTTAGCCATTTCCACCTCAAGGCGGGGCAGCTGCAGCAACTCCCCAGGCTCGCAGAGGAGACGGTGCAGACCGCCGTCAGCATCGGCCAAGGCGCAGGCAGACCACTCAGACTGGCGCTGCCCGTCTACATCTCCCACATGTCCTTTGGCGCACTCTCCAAGGAGGCGAAGATCGCCCTGGCACAGGGCTCGACAGCGGCCGACAGCCTGATCGGTTCCGGCGAGGGCGGCCTGCTGCCGCAGGAGCGGCAGGCGGCGAAACGTTATATCCTCGAGATGGCGAGCGGCTACTTCGGCTGGAATGAGCAGAATATCCTCCTCGCCGATGCGCTGGAGATCAAACTGGGGCAGTCGGCCAAACCCGGCCTGGGTGGCGAACTGCCCGGCGGCAAGGTCAAGGGAGAGATCGCCCAGGTGAGAGGGCTCGCACCAGGCACCAGCGCCCACTCGCCGGCCCGCTTTCCCGATATCGACAGCCTCACAGGGCTCGCCCGTCGAATCGAAGAGATTCGTGCCCTGGATGGCGGCGAGCGCCCCATTGGTATCAAGTTTGCCGCCAACGATGTCACGGCAGACACCCAGGCGGCGCTCTCGCTGCAACCCGACTTCATCACCATCGACGGTTTTGGCGGCGGCACCGGTGCCGCCCCTGTGCATGTGCGGGATCAATTCGGCATGCCACTGGTGAAAGCGCTGCCGATTGCGCGGCAGCTGATCGATGCACACAATCGGCAACACCTGGAGCGCCCGGTCAGTCTGATCGCCACTGGCGGCATCCGCACCCCCGATGAGATGTTCAAGGCGCTGGCGCTGGGCGCCGATGCCTGTGCCCTAGCCACCGCGGCGCTGTTTGCTTTGGGCTGCGAATACTACCGCGCTTGCGGCTCCAACGAGTGTCCGGTAGGCATCACCTCGCAGCAGGCCGAACTGCGTCGTCGTATCGATATCGACAAGGGGGCACAGCGGGTTGGCAACTTTCTCAATGGCAGCCGGGAGATCCTCGCCGGCTACCTGCGAATCATGGGCTATGACTCACTCCCGCAGCTGAGCCCGCACGACCTTATCCCTCTCTCCCTGGAAGCAGAGGCCATCCTCAACACCGACCGCGGCTAACCGACTGCGACAACAGACCCGGCCCAGCGGCTATTCTTCAAGCGAGGCGTGACTGCCATCGCAGTAGGGCGGGGTCTTCGTCTGTTTGCACATACAGAGCCAGGCTTTGCCGCTCTTGTCGGCCTTGAAACCCAGCGGATTTATGCCCGTTCCCTGGTGGGAACCGTCGCAAAACGGCTGGGTTTGGGAGCGCCCGCAGGCACACCACCAGTATTCTCTGCCCTCGTCCAACTCGACACTCACCGGCTGGGAAGCTGCGACTTTGGCTTTCTCCATAACACACTCCTTCTGATCTCAAACATCAACCAACTCTACCCGGCATATTGGTTGGATTCACAGTTCCCAACCCGCCTGCCGCCAATAACAAAGTAGCGAACACAAAAGGCACTATAGTCTGTAAACAAGAGAGCTTCACCACGCCCCATCATGTCCCAAACCGCTTCACTCAATCTGATCAGTCTGCTCGGACGACGCTCCCTCAACTACCTGCTCTATATCATCGATCTGGTAGTTTTCGTGATGGCGGTGATGCGCAGCTGGCGCAACCGCGGCGGGCTGTTCAACCGCGCCAGCCGCGCCGCCTCGATCACCCAGCTGATCTTCTCCGGCATCGATGCCCTACCCACCATCACCATCCTCGCTCTGGCGGTGGGGCTGAGCGTCACCACCCAGCTGATCTTCGCCGCGCAGGTGTTTGGCCAGGAGGCCGATGTGGCCAGCCTGCTGGCGAATCTGGTAGCGCTGGAGTTCGGCTCTCTGCTCACTGCCATCGTGATGATCGGCCGCTCCGGCTCGGCCATCGCGGTCGACTTGGGCAACATGAGCCTCAACCGGGAGGTGGAGGGGCTGGAGCTGCTTGGCATCGACGTGCACGCCTTTTTTGTCTCACCACGCCTGATCGGCATGGTAATCGCACAGCTGGTGCTGGCGATCTACTTCTCCGCCTTCTCTCTGGTCACTGGCATCACCCTAGCAGCACTACTGGAGTCGACCTCCAACTTCAAATACCTGTTTGCTGTGGTATCCGCCTTTGAACCCCTTGATCTGTTGTTGTTCTTCATCAAAAACCTGCTGTTCGGTCTGGTGATCGGCGCCAATGCCTGCCTGAAAGGGCTGAGTGTCGGCCAGTCGGTCACCCAGGTCCCACAGGTGACGCAGAAGGCGATCGTCAACTCCCTGGTGATGGTATTTGTGCTCGACGGAGTGTTTGTGCTGATTCTGATATGAGCGACCAAGAGCCCTCAATAAGCGCCGACGAGCATCTGCTGATCAAGGCCCAGGCCGCCTGTCCGAAGCATCAGCCGAACGGCGAACCCTGCCTGCCGCTGGATCTGCCATTCATCGCGGCGAACTGATCTTTCTGCTCGGCGAAGAGCCTGAGGCGCTGCGCGCCTATCTACGCATTCTGGCCGCGGTCGAGCCCATAAGCCGCGGCGAAATCCTGTTGGGAGATGCCATCGGCGATGCGCCATTCTCCCTGCCCTGGCAGCAACTGCGCCAGAGCCTAGGCTATGTAGATCACGCCATCCCGCTGCTCTCGGTGCTCAGCGGCCTGGACAACCTGAAGCTGGCAGCCCACTACCACCAGCAGGACGACGAGCAAACCATCGCCCTGCGTGAGCAGGCCCTGCTCGGTGCCATGCAGGGACAGATGGACCACAGCCTGCTGCCAGCCTATATGACACCGCTGCAGCAGCGTCATCTGAGCATCGCCCGGGCGCTGATGCTGTGCCCCAAGGCGCTCTTCGCCCACAACCCCTTCTTCGGCCTGAGCCGGCCAGCCCGCCAGCGTTTGGCTGATTTCCTGCTGCAACGGGTGCCGCAGCTGTTCCCTGAAATCTCCCTGATCATCTCCACCGACGACCCGGAACTGGTGCACCATTACGCCGGGCAGGTACTGTTTCACAGTCGCTCAGGATGGTTCTCATTTCACAACTGGGAGGATTTTGTCTCCAGTCCTGAAGATGTCGTCCGCTATTACATTCATCAGCAGAGAGCACAGCGCGACATCTTTAGTGAGGCTCAATGACCCCGGCACCGCAACATCAGCAGATACACTACATCCACCGCCTCAATTACACCCTGCGGGAGCGGCTGGCCGGTCTGTTTGTGATGGTGGCACTGGCCCTGTTGATCGGTCTGGTGGTGGTACAGGGCAAGACCACCCACCTATTCGAGAACCGCATCACTTACCACACTTACCTGCGTAACGCCCAGGGCATCGCCACCGACTCGCTGGTCAAGGTCTCTGGGATCGAGGTCGGCCGGGTACAGTCGATCGGCATCGCCGCTGACAACCGCATCCACATCAGTTTTTTCGTCTACGAGGGGTTCCAGAACCTAATCCGGCAGGACTCCCGCGGTGCGCTGAGCAAGCTGGCCATCATCGGTACTGCGGTGATCGAGATCAGTGCCGGCTCGCCGCAACTACCGATGCTGCGCGACGGTTCCACCATCCTAATCGAGGAACCGATGAGCGCCGATGAACTGCTCAACGAGCTGACACCGATCATGGAGAAGGTGCGCCAGACCCTGGACGGCATCGCGCGGGTGGTCAGCGCCATCGACCCGGCACAGATCGCCGCCACGGCTGAGGGGATTAACACCACCGTTGCCAACCTGCGAGACCTCACCAATCAGGTCAACTCTGGCAAGGGGGTGCTCGGCCGTGCCATCTACGACCAGCAGCTGGAGCGCAGCTTTACCCGCACCGTGACGCACATGGAGCAGACCATGGCGCAGACCCGTGATCGCGTCAGCGAACTCAAGCCAGTGCTAGAGAGCATGGTCGCCCTCTCCCAGGAGACCCAGAACATGACCCATCAGATGGATGGATTGATCGCCGACTCCCGCCAGCTGGTCGGCCAGATGAACAGTTCCATGCAGACCATCAACATGGAGATCCAGCAACTGCCCGACCTGGTCACCCACCTGCAGCTGATGTTGCAGTCTACCGACCGCACCCTAGAGGGACTGCAGCGGGTTTGGCCCGTCTCCTCGGCGATCCGTCCCACCGAGGAGGAGAAGATGATCGATGTCCATCCCATCATCGATTAGCCTCTTCTGGCTCATTCTGCTCCTACTTGGGCTGGGCGGCTGCGTCGGCACCCCCGACCTGCGCCCGGAAACGCAGATTCAGGGTGAACGTGAACTGCAACGCGGCACTCGCGCCTACAATAACAATGACTACCGCACCGCCGCCCGCCAGTTCTCTCAGGCACTCAAGCTCTACCGCAGCGTGGATGACCTGGATGGCATCGCCCAGAGTTCGATCAACCTGATCGAAACTGCACTAGCAATCGGCAACTACCAGGCGGTCGAACAACGGCTGCTGGAGCTAACCCGTCTGGTCGAGGCCGCCAACCTGCATCGCTACCGCGCACGCATCAACCTGCTACGCGCCTCCCTCGCCTTCAAACAACAGCATCATGCCGACGCCATCGCGGCCCTCGAACCGATCCTGCCCAGCTTCAACGACAAACAACTGCTGAGCCAAAAACTCACAGACGAGTCGATGAGCGCACTCGCCAGCCGTGCCAGTATTGCCTGCGAGATCGACGCAGCCGACGCCCCGCTGTGGCTGGAGCGGCTCGACAATGCGCTGGATGAGGAGTTCTTCAGGCGCCGCCCAGCCTTGGAAGGGTTGTTGCACCGGCTGCGCGGAAAACTACAGCAGAGCGCCGGCCGCGAGACAGAGGCACTGCTCCAGTATGGGCTTGCCCTCGACTTCTACCGCAAGGCCGGCGACCGGCGCGGCATCGCCACCACACTGCACAGCCAAGCCCGTATCCACATCACCCAAGCCGCCTGGAACAAGACAGAGAGCCTGCTGCAGCGTGCGCTCTCGATACGGCTGTGGCTGACAGATCGCAGCGGCACCCTGGCTGTGGTGGAGGATCTAATACGGCTCTACCAGCACACCGATCAGCAGGCGAAGCTTGATGAGATGGAGGCCTGGCGCGGGCGCTTGCAGGCAGAGTAAAAATAGGTCGGCCAGAAACGAAAAAGGCCCGCAGCCGATAAGCTGCGGGCCTTTATCTTATGGTGGCCAGGGACAGAATCGAACTGCCGACACGGGGATTTTCAGTCCCCTGCTCTACCGACTGAGCTACCTGGCCGCGTTTGAGAGCGCGTATTACAGCGATCTTGCAGCAGTTAGTCAAGAGGCCAGCCGCGATTTTCTTCTGCTACCACCAGCTCACTTTTGGGGAACAAATTCGGGCGGCAGCTCGGTCCCTTCACCAAAGAAAAAATTCTCCATCTGCTGTTCGAGAAATTTGCGCGCCTTGGGGTCGACCGGGCTCAGGCGGTTTTCATTGATCAGCATGGTCTGAAAGCGCAGCCACTCCTGCCAGGCCTCTTTGGAGACGTTGTCGAAGATCCGTTGCCCTAGCTCACCCGGATAGGTTGGACGCTCGAGCCCTTCCGCTTCCCGCTTCAATTTAACGCATTGCACTATACGACTCATCGGCTCTCTCCTCTCGCTTGGCTGGACTCTTCGATGATTCGGGCTACCGGCGCAGCCAGTCCCCGTTCATCAGGCATCGCGGGGTTATACCAGACCCGCGCGGCAGCATCCATGACACAATTGTCAGGGGATTTGAGCTGCAGTTCGAGTGGCGTGATGTCGAGATGGAAGTGGGAGAAGCTGTGGCGACGCGCAGGCAACTCGCGGATCTGTTTCAGCTCGGCGCGAAAATGCGCCTCACACCAGGCCGACAAATCAGTATCCGGCGGGCACTCAGGAAGACTCCAGAGACCGCCCCAGATACCCACTGGCGGACGCCGCTCCAGCAACACAAGCCCAGCACCATTCTGCACCAGCAGCATACGGGTCGAGCGGACCGGCAGGGTCTTTGTGGGGCGTGGTTCGGGAAACTCCAGCTGGCGTCCCTGCTCACGAGCCTGACAGCTGTCGCCCAGCGGGCAGAGATCACAACGGGGAATGCCACGGGTGCAGATGGTCGCCCCCAGATCCATCATGCCCTGATTGTAGGCCGCCGCCTCCTGCTGAGGGGTGAGCTGCCGGGTCAGCTCCCAGAGCCGTTTTGCCACCGCACTGCGACCAGGCCACCCCTCCACCATGAAGTGACGCGCCAGCACCCGTTTGACATTGCCATCGAGAATCGGCTGGCTCTGTCCCAGGGCCAGTGAGAGGATCGCCCCAGCGGTGGAGCGGCCGATCCCCGGCAGACTCTCCAGCGCCTCGATAGCCTCAGGAAAACGGCCCGAGAAATGCCCCTGCAACACCTCGGCCGCCTTACGCAGATTACGTGCCCGAGCGTAATAGCCCAGCCCGGACCAGAGGTGCAACACTTCATCTTCGGCAGCAGCAGCCAGGCTGGCTAGATCGGGAAAACGCGCCATAAAACGATTGAAATAGGGGATCACCTTGGCCACCTGAGTCTGCTGCAGCATGATCTCAGAGATCCAGACCCGGTAGGGATCGCCACTGCCCTGCCAGGGCAGATCATTGCGCCCACAACGCTGTTGCCAGTCGATGACTTGCTTGGAAAATTCAGAAGGATTCATTCAGAGAGATCAGTCGGGAGTTTGGAAGGCCGCCCTGCAAACTCCCGACCCTGGATTTAGAATAGGCCTTTCAGCCCCCCTTTAAGTTTATCCTGCAGCCCACCCGGCAGCTTATCCTTGAGCTGGCCGTCAAGTTTCTTGTTCAGCGTCTCTTTCAGCTTCGCCTTCTGGCTTTCGGCCAGCACCTTGCCCAGATCGATATTCCAATCAAGCTTGGACCAGGGCCCCTTGAGGTGGACCGGCACTGGAATTCCCTTCAGATCATCCAGCCCCTCGCCGCCCTGCCCCTTGGTGGTGCTGACAATTACCGGCCTGACCACATAATCGAGGCTCTCTCCGACCAGATCGACCCGTCCGGAGCCGTTTACCCGCAGGAAGGGGGATTTGGCCAGCAGATCCTTGTTAGTGAGCAGACCATTGCGGATCACCGCGCTGGCGGTCAGCTCAGAGAAGTCGGTCTGCTCCGGCTCGACTGAGTTCGCCGGTTTCTTGCCGGAGAGTCGCGCCTTGGCATCCCGCAACATCTTTGCCAGGTTGACCCCCTTCACCGCACCATTGAGGAACTCCATTTTGAGATTGCCGTTGAGGCCACGCTTGAGCTGTGTCAGGGTCTGGCCACGACTACTGAGATTAGCGCTGAAGCCGCCGACACCATCGAAACGATCCTGCCCCGTCAAATCTTTCACCAGAGGCCCGGCCTGGATCTTGCTGGCGCTCTGTTTGATCTTCAGCGTCGGTTGCTTGCCCTTCACATTCAGATCCAGCACACCTTTCAGTTGACCGTTGTAGAAACGCCCCACCTGTTGGTCGATATGCAGCTGACCGCCTTTGCTCTTGATCACCACCTTGATTGCCTCAGCCTGGATATTGTTGGCCTTGATGCTGCCGACCCGCAGGGTGCCATCCAGCTTGAGATTGCGCAGCAGCTCCACCGGAAACAGCGGCTTATCACCACTGTCTTTGCTGCTCGCAACCGGCTTTTTCTCTGGCTTGTCTACGGCCGGCGGCAGGTAGCGGTCAACATCGATCTTATCCAGGTCAAGGTGGAATCGATAGGCCGGCGAGGCTGGATCGATCAAAGTAAAATTACCCTTGATCTGGCTCTCATCGAGCTGCATCTCAAAGTTTTTCAGGTCGATCCGCTGCGGCTGAGTCTCGAACACAAGCGCCATCGCCAGCTTGCCCAGCACGCTAGGATCCGCCGTCTGTGGCAGTGGCAGCTCAAACTTCTGCATCCAGTTGCGGGGGCTGAACTGCGCCAGTTTCAGTTGGCCATCAAAGCGTGGAGCACTGCTGATGGCCTGGCCATTGATCGCACCACTGAGGCGCAGATCTTCAGAGCTCAGCAGCAGATTTTTCACCTCCAGCAGATCTTGTGCCTGATTGAAGTAGAGATCGGCACTGAGCTTTGCCTTCACCCCCGCTTTGGGCAGACCTTCGCCGCTCACCTTCAGCAGTACCTCAAGCGCCTCCATCGAGAAGCTGCCCTGCGCCGGGTCGGCCATCAGTCTGCCACGCAGATCAAACTCACTACGCAGGGCCGGCTGGGCACGGTCGAGACCAAGCGCGAGGCGCATATCCACCGCCCGGCCGGGAGCCATGGCGCCAGTCTCCAGCAACAGCTGCTTGACTTCAAAATGTTCGCCGGTGGACTGATCGTCCCACACTATATGCGCATCAGAGATCGCCACACCACCGATCGACAGCCCCTGCAGACCGCCACCGGCGGTGGTATCAGCAGGCCCCTCACCCGCCGATTCAGCAGAGGTCAAGGCCTCTTCGGACTGCCCCCCGGTCATATCATCCCAGTTGCTGACACCCTGACTGTTTTTTGCCAGGTTCAGCTTAAGTCCGGCAAGCTTTACTTTGTCGATCTCCAATGACTGGGTAAAGATGAGTGGTATCAGATTGACCCGCACCTGGAGATGCCTGACCTCGGCAAAGGGAGTATCACCGAATCCCTTGGCGTTACTGAGATGCAGCCCGTTAATCTCGACCCCAAGCCAGGGAAAGATCGACAGGCCGATATCACCATCGATCTTCAGGTCTCTGCCGGTGGCGGACTTCGTCTGGCTGATGATCTCCTGTTTATAGTCATTAGGATCCACAACCATCGGTATCACCAGCACTGCAGCGATGATCAACACCACCACTAGGCCAATTAGTCCGCCAACAATCTTCAAGACCTTCCCCATTTCAATCTCCCTCTAAAAATTTCTGGTCGAAAATCTGGCCCGCGTTTTCCACCATCCTCACTCAGCTCTGTCTGGAGGTGTAGCACAATTCCACCACAGGTCGAGCCTTGCTTTACCCTGCTTGAGCTGGTGCAGAATGGTTGGATGTTCAGGTGAAAACGGATCGTTGCACTGCAGAGGCTTGCAGCCGAGGATTGGAGCGGGTGATGGGAATCGAACCCACGTAGTCAGCTTGGGAAGCTGAAGTTCTACCATTGAACTACACCCGCTGAGGTGCCCATTCTAGGTAGCCAATCGATGACACGCAACATTAAAAAGCGACAAGCGCCGTTAGTGCTCTCAGCTATAGAGCGCTGCCATCTGTTCCGCATAGCGCTCCAGCACCTTGGGCCGCTTGACCTTGAGCGTCGGCGTGAGCAGACCATTCTCGACGCTCCAGGGCTCCAGCAGCAACGCCACCCGGCGAATCTTGGCGTAGCCCGGAAAGTCCTTCAGCGCACTGCGGATGCGCTGGATGAAGGCCTGTTGCAGGGCAGCGTCATCCAGACTTTGTGGCTGCTCCGGGTCGAGCCCGAACTCCCGGGCCAGCCCCTCCCACAGATCGGCATTCACTACCAACAGCGCGGCCAGATAGGGCTTGCCCTCACCCACCACCAACACCTGTTCGATCAGCGGATCGAGGGCGATCGCCATCTCCATATCGCTGGGTGGGATCTTCTCGCCGTTGGAGAGCACCAGAATATCCTTGAGACGGCCAGTGATGTAGATGTGGCGCTGTTCGTCGATGCGCACCTGATCACCGGTATGCAGCCAACCTTCAGCATCGATCATTTCCGCAGTAGCGGCATGGTTGTTCCAGTAGCCGAGCATCCTGCCCGGAGTCTTCACCAGCAACTCGTCATTCTCACCAATGCGTACCTCAACCCCCCGTAACGGCACACCAACGCTGTCAACCTTGACGTTATCCATCGGATTAACACTGATCACCGGACTGGTTTCGGTCAGGCCGTACCCCTGCAGGATCGGCAGACCAAGACTCAGCATGAAACGCGACACATCGGGGGAGAGCGCGGCGCCACCGCTGATCGCCCCGCGCAGCCGTCCGCCCAGACGCGCCAGCACCTTGTCGGCCACCAGACGCCGCAACAATGGCATCAGCAGCAACTTCGGTGACCAGCCCTGCCGTCCCATCTGATGTTCGAACTGGATGAAGCCGCAGTGCAGGGTCAGCCGGAATAGCCCCCGAGCCAGCAGCGAACGCTGTTTTAACTGCTCCTGCAGGCGTGCATAGATCCGCTCGAAGATGCGTGGCACGGCGATGATCACGGTGGGACGGATGCACTGCATATCTTCTGCCAGTTGCGTCACCGAGCGGGCGTAGGCTACCGTCGCACCGGCCATCAGCGGCAGATAGTAACCCGCGGTCCGTTCCAGGGTGTGGGAGAGTGGCAGAAAGGAGAGAAACAGATCCTGCCGGTAGCAGTCGACCACCGTCAGCGAAGCATGTGCCACCGACAACATATTCCAGTGGCTCAGCATCACCCCTTTCGGTCGCCCGGTGGTGCCGGAGGTGTAGACGATCGAGGCAAGGCTATGGGGGTCTGCACTACGCGGCTGCAATGCTGGCCCACTCTCAGGCAGCCAGGTCCCGGCGGCTCGAACCCGTTGATGCAGGGACGACTCAGGGAGTTGCTCAGCGCCCTCCAACACCACCACCCGTTGCAGCGTCTCCAACCCCTGCAATGCCGATACCATGCGCCGCCAGCGTCCGGCATCCTGTACCAGCAGCAGCTTGACCACCGCATCCTGCAGGATGTAAGCGACCGCATCGGCCCGGTCGTCAGTGTAGAGCGGCACCGTCACCAAACCCAGGGAGAGCGCCGCCTGATCAAACATCACCCATTCGGGGCAGTTGCGCAGCTGGATCGCCACCCGATCTCCAGGCTCCAATCCCTCCTGCAGCAGCGCCTGGCGCCAACGGGCGATCTCCCTGCCCATCTCAGCCCATGTCAAACCCCACCACTCTTTCGCCTCTCGATCGAAAGCCTGATAGGCTATTCCCTCCGGGCTGCGCCGCACCCGCTGCAGAAACAGGCCGTCCAGGGTGCCCGCCCCCTCGGGTGAAATAAGATCCTCACTCCATTGCTGCAACACACTCCCCCCGCAGAAAACATACCGGTATGTCGCGATATGGCCCGCTTGTTCTAGTTTTGGTGGATTAGTGTAAACTTCTCCCTTTTAACCCACCCCGCAACCTGCGTTTTATTCATCTGAGACAAACGAGATGCAGATTTACGTAAACGGCGAGGAAAAGCAAATCCCCGACCAGACAGATATGGCGAACCTGGTTGAACTACTCTCACTGACCGGTCAGCGGATCGCGGTCGAGGTCAACGAAGAACTGGTACCTCGCTCCGCTTTCGACGGCCACACCCTCAATGAGCAAGACCGTATCGAGATCATCCACGCCGTCGGCGGGGGGTGAGGAGCGACCGTTTGTCCAGCGGACAAACGCGGCGCAACGAACGCCCGACAGGGATCGTGGGCCGGACTAGCCCACCAAGGAAGGTTGCTCGTGACGCCTTGATTCAAGCAGCACGCCAGCCTAAAAGCCAATACACAGTTAGATCAAAACCTGATGTCAAACGATACCCCAAAAGACAGCTTCAGCGTCGCCGGACGCGAATTCACCTCGCGCCTGCTGGTCGGCACCGGCAAATACAAGGACATGGCGGAGACCCGTGCCGCCATCGACGCCAGTGGCGCCGAGATCGTCACCATCGCGGTGCGTCGCACCAACCTCGGCCAGAACAAAGACGAGCCCAACATCCTCGAGGTGCTGCCGCCGAGCGAGTTCACCTATCTGCCCAACACCGCCGGCTGCTACGACGCCAAGACCGCGGTACGCACCTGCCGTCTGGCACGCGAGCTGCTCGATGGCCACAACCTGGTCAAACTGGAGGTGCTGGGTGACGAAAAGACCCTCTTCCCCGACGTGGTGCAGACCCTCAGCGCCGCCGAGGAGTTGATCAAGGACGGCTTCGACGTAATGGTCTACACCAACGACGACCCGATCATGGCCAAACGCCTGGAGGAGCTGGGCTGCTGCGCGGTGATGCCGCTGGCCGCACCGATCGGTTCCGGGCTGGGCATCCGCAACCGCCTCAACATCCGCACCATTGTCGAGAACGCAAGGGTGCCAATCCTGGTAGACGCTGGCGTTGGCACCGCTTCCGATGCCGCAGTGGCGATGGAGCTGGGCTGCGACGGGGTGCTGATGAACACCGCCATCGCCGCTGCGCAGGATCCGCTACTGATGGCCTCGGCGATGAAGAAGGGCATAGCAGCGGGCCGCGAGGCCTATCTAGCTGGGCGTATGCCAGCCAAACGCTTCGCCTCTGCCTCCTCACCGCTGGACGGCCTGTTCTTCTAACCCAAGCCACTCCGGCTGCAAAGCGGCCGGAGTCCCATCCCGATGTCCGAAACCAACGCCTTAAAGCACCGGCCGATTCGCAGCTATATCCTACGTCAGGGACGCATGACCCAGGCCCAGCAACGCGCCTTCGATGAGCTGTGGCCGCACTACGGCTGCCAAGCCCCTGATGGATTATTCGATTTCGACAAGCTGTTCGGCAACCAGCGACCGGTGATCCTTGAGATCGGTTTCGGCAATGGCGATGCGCTGGCGCAAAATGCTGACCGAGAACCAGAGAACAACTTCCTTGGTGTTGAGGTACATGGCCCAGGTGTCGGCAGCCTGATGCTGAAGCTGGCTGAGCAGGAGTCGCACAACGCCCGCATCCTGCGGGGCGACGCCATGCAGCTGCTGCGCCAGCATATCCCTGCCGGTTCACTGACCGGAGTGCTGCTCTTCTTTCCCGACCCCTGGCCGAAGAGGCGGCACCACAAGCGGCGCATCGTGCAGCCCGAGTTCGCCGAGTTAGTGCACAGGGCACTGCGTCCCGGCGGCTATCTGCATATGGCCACCGACTGGCAGAAATATGCTGAGCATATGATGAGCGTACTCTCCTCCACTGCGGGTTTTGCAAATGCTGCCGGCCCTGGCAACTTTTCCCCACGCCCGGAGAATCGCACCCTGACCCGTTTCGAGCAACGTGGCCAGCGCCTCGGCCATGGCGTCTGGGATCTGATCTTCACACGCTGCGTCTGAGATGTCGCTGCTCTCCCTGCACCGCTTCAGCACACCGCTGCTGCAGCCGTTCGATCTGCAGCTGCAGGCCGGCGAGTGTGTCACCCTCAACGGACCTTCCGGCTGCGGCAAATCGATGCTGCTGCGGGCCATCGCCGATCTCGATCCACATCAGGGCGAGATGGTTTTGGATGGATGCTCCAGTAAATCGATGGAACCAACCGAGTGGCGCCGCCAAGTCGCCCTGCTACCGGCAGAGAGTGCCTGGTGGGGCGAGCGGGTTCGCGATCATTTCGAATCACCTGGCCGTGCAACCCTCGACGCCCTGCAACTCCCCGCCGACTCTCCCGACTGGGGCGTATCACGCCTCTCCAGCGGTGAACGCCAGCGTCTGGCGCTGCTGCGCCTACTAGCCAATCACCCCAAAATCCTGCTGCTCGACGAGCCCACAGCAAACCTCGATCGAGAGAACACCCGACGGGTCGAGCGGCTGCTGGGCGAGTGGCGTCAACAGCACCAGTGCAGCACCATCTGGATCACCCATGATCCTGAACAGCAGCAGCGGGTGGGCAATCGCCACTATCAGATCAAACAGGGCTGCCTGGAGCTATTCACATGGAACTGATCAGCCTCACCCCTCTCGACCTCTCCATCGCCGCAATCCTGGTGCTGCTCACTGCACTGCTTTCGCAGCGGCTTGCGCTGGGGATTGAGAGGCGGCTGCTGATTGCGGCAGCTCGCACGGTGGTGCAGCTGTTGCTGCTCGGGCTGGTACTAAAGAGCCTGTTTGCCCAGTCGGATCCACTCTTCATCGCTGCGCTGGCACTATTCATGCTGCTGGTGGCGGGATACGAGGTGATGGCGCGCCAGCATCGCGGCTTTACCGGCATCTGGGGTATCGGCATCGGCACCCTGTCGATGTTCATTTCCTCATTCAGCGTCACCCTGCTAGCGCTGACAGTGATCATCGGTGTCGAGCCCTGGTACTCGGTGCAGTATCTGATCCCACTGCTCGGCATGCAGCTGGGCAACACCATGTCGGGGATTGCAGTCAGCCTCGACCGGCTGACCCAGACTGCTTGGGAGCAGCGCAGTCAGATCGAGGCACGGCTGATGCTTGGCCACTCCTGGCAGGAGGCGATCGGAGAGATCCGCCGTAACGCCTTGCGCGCCGGCATGATTCCGATTATCAATGCGATGGCGGCGGCCGGGGTGGTGAGCCTGCCGGGGATGATGACCGGCCAGATCCTTGCTGGCAGTCCGCCGCTAGAGGCGGCCAAGTATCAGATCCTGATCATGCTGCTGATCTCATCGGGGACCGGCTTCGGCGCGACCCTGGCGGTATGGGCTGGCTCCCGGCGGCTGTTCGATGAGCGCCAGCGGCTGCGCCTTGGACGGCTCAGGGAGAGGATTTCGGAGAAGCACTAACGGACTGTCGGATTGGCAGCCGAACAGTGTTCGATCAGCCCTGCAACTAAACCATCTTCTCTTGGGCGATGTGTTTCTGGATCAGGCCGCTCAGCTCATCAAGCTGCGGCTGCAGCTCCTCGACCAGTTGTTTGAAGGGATTCGTCCAGCCAGCAGGCAGCTCAAAACCCAGCTCCCAATCCGTTTTTGCGATCGCCTGCATCAGCATCTTGTCAATCGCGATGAACAGCTCTTTCAGATCGTTGCCGAGAAAAATGCTGTTTTTTTGCACATACTCATGGAATTCTCTGACCGCAGCGAAAGCCAGCTCCACACGTCTGTTCCTACGTAGTTCGAGATATGTCTCCCGCTTGTCATCGGAGGCCATCAACAACTTCCTGGAACGATCGCTGAAACCCTGCCCATCCATCAACTCGGCCAGCTTGTCATTGCTGATCCCGTCAAAATCAATACTGGTCTCTGACTTCTCCATGGTCAGCTCGGCGCTGCTCATAGCGTTGATAAGCCGTCCCCAGGCCCCGGAAAGTGCGTCCAGCTCCCGCTCATGGATTCGGGTGGCTTGGCGAAACAGCGCATCGACCTTTCTTTTATGGTCATTCATCTCCTGCTGCTGCTGCCGCCACAGACGAGTCTTGTGCGAGGCCAGGTTTCTCGCCAGGGCAGACCTGATAAGAATTTTTGCGATTACAAAGGCACCGGCAGCCAGCGCCGCAAGGTAACCGACAAACTGGAAAATGGTGTTCATTGCCTCATTCATAGCTGGCCCGCCGTTGATCCTGAGTGTTGATCTTTCACGGATCCCCGACCGCTGACAGTAGCATTGCTACTGCGCCATGAGTGGTCTGACCCCCGTCAGCGCAAGACTACCCCATCCTTATCAGACAGAACCGCGTGATAGCCCACATTTTTGCACCTATCCCAGCATACCAACATACCAGCGCTCCTACCCGCTCCCGCGCAATTGCGACGGCTCCTAAAGAAGAGAAAAGAGCAGTCGCTAGTTTCCAATAGGCACAAAAACCCTGACCCAGAATTGCACGATTATGATCTCTAAACAGTTTCAGAAATTTACCATCAGCCAGAAGCTGTGGGGTGGCTCAGCGATCGTCATCGCTGTGCTAATCGCACTTGGTAGCATCACCTACCTGAATGTAAACAAACTGGGCGCTGAGATTGACAGTGTAGTGAAAAAGAATCAGCCCGCCGCGCTGATCTCAAAGGAGCTGCAGACTCAACTGAAGCAGAGCTACGCCAACCTCGGCCTCTACCTGTTGAGCTCCGAACCTCACTATAAGGCAGCCTATCAACGCGACATCAGCCAGGCCAACAATCTGTTGGCACAGCTGGCGAAACTCTCTACGGCCGACTCCAATCAAGAGGCGATTCAATGGGTAACCGACGCTGAGGCCACCATCGACAAGCTCATCAAGCTCAACAAGGTCCTGTTTCACATCGCAGACAATACCGAGCTGAAGATCCCTGGCTACGCCCATGCGCGACAAAACATCTCCCCGATCACCAGCCAGGCCAGCGCAGTACTCGCCAATCTTCGACTCAGCCTGACTAACTATAGTGATGAGATCGATAGTCAGGAGGAGATGGAGCGCTACCACCACATTCTCCATGAGACAGCCAAAATCGAGTCACTCTGGCTGAGAGTCGCCAATGAGATACGTGCCTATCTTACGTTTCGCCAGAGCACCCAGATCGAGAACATCCACGACTACCTGGAATCCCTCAAGGGCAGTCAACAGGGGCTCGCAAAAATGGAGGAGCTGGAACTCGAGGTAGAGGAAGCACTGCTTGAGCTAGAGGCCGCAAGAGAGGCAATCGAAAGCCCGCTGCAGAGCCTGATCGGGTTACACAGCGGAGAACACTGGCGGCGTGATGTGCAGCTGATCCGCACCAAGGTCGCACCACTACAACAGCAGCTCGACTCCATCATTGAGGCACTGGTCAAATACAACAGCGACCAGATATCCCAAACCAGCGAGAATCTGCTGCAAAACTCCGCCGCGGTCATCACCATGACCATAACCCTGATTCCTGGCGGCATCCTGATCACCCTGCTAGTAGTCTGGTTCATCAGCCGGCTGATCACTGATCCGGTCAACCAGGCAGTCCATGCGATGCTCGATGTCGCCAGGAGTGGCAACCTGGCACAACGTCTGGACGATAGCGGCAAGGACGAGATCGCCGCACTCGCAGGCGGATTTAACCAATTTGTCGAAAAGATCAAGTGTGTGATCGACCTGGTTATCGTCTCATCAAACTCCCTCGCCGAGGAGTCGAAGCGGATGAATCTCGCCACCCAACGGAGCAAGACACAGGCATCCGAACAGCAGAGCAATATCAGCGATGTCAGCAGCGCCATCAACGAACTCTCCGCCGCCGCAGAGCAGGTGGCAACCAATGCTGCTGCTGCAGCCCAGGCCGCCCACCAAGCAAGTGAAGATGCAAACGCCGGCTGGGAGATCGTGGAAAAGGCCGTCGCCTCAATCCAGGAGCTGGCCAGCGAAGTCAATGGCGCCACCACCGTGATCCAACGAGTCGAGGCGGACAGCGAGTCGATAGGTACCGTCATCGCCATCATCAGAACCGTCTCTGAGCAGACCAACCTACTGGCACTGAATGCCGCCATCGAGGCCGCCCGTGCCGGCGAGCATGGTCGTGGATTCGCGGTGGTGGCCGACGAGGTGCGCACCCTTTCTGAGCGAATTCATGCCGAAACCGATGAGATCCAGCGCAAGGTTGAATCCCTGCAACGCGGATCAAGAGAGGCGGTGGAGACGATGAAGCGCGGCGCCGAGAAATCCCAGGAGAGTGTTGAAATGGCCGTTACCGCCGGTGAAGCGCTGCAGTCGATCACCAAATCAGTGACCACCATCACCGAGATGAACGAAGGGATCGCCCACCTCACCGAAGACCAGACACGCAACTCCGACTCGATCCGCAACCGAGCCGCCAACATCAATCAGATCGCCCAGCAGACCGCAGACACCGCCAACACAGCCTCGCTATCGAGCAACGAATTCACCATCATGGCCGCTCAACTGCAGGACTTGGTAAAGCAGTTTCTGCTTACACCGGAGGAATCGCCCCCCCAGGAGAGCAGTCCGCAACAAGCCCGACTTGCGCCTCTACCTGAGCCGACGCAGAAGAGTCAAACAAAGCGCGCTGATATCGAGCTGTTTTAATCCTGCTACAAAGCGTTCAGCCCCGCTCACCACGCAGCAGCTTGATCACCAGTAACAGCGCAGGCGTCCCATGCATACAGAGATCGAAGATATCGATGGGGCGGGTCAGGCTGCCCGCCGCCAACATCTTGAGCTTTTCCCACAGGTGGGGCTCGGGCACAAAAGGTGCGAAACCGAGCAGCAACGCTGGCAGGACGATCATGTGCAGGGGAATCCGGTCAAGCCAGGCAAACATCACTCTTTCTCCACTTCACATTCCGAGCAGAGCCGGACATAGCGGCCTACGTCAGAGCTACTAAAACAACAGGCGATGATTCGCTCGAAATCGTTCACCCCTCCTCTCATCGCCTCCAGTGCGATTTTGGTCGCTGCCTGTTTCGGGTAACCGTAGACGCCGGTGCTGATGGCCGGAAAGGCAATCGTCCGCACCTCATACTCGCGAGCAAGTTGCAGAGAATTTTGGTAGCAGGCCTGCAGGCGCTCCGGCTCGCCCTGATCTCCGCCACGCCATACCGGGCCGACGGTGTGTATCACCCACCTGGCCGGCAGCTGAAACCCTGGGGTGATGCGTGCCTCGCCGGTAGGACAGCCGCCCAAAGGCCGGCAGGCGGCCAACAACTCGGGACCCGCGGCACGATGTATCGCTCCGTCCACTCCACCACCGCCCAACAGCGAACTATTTGCCGCATTCACGATGGCATCCACTTCAAGCTGGGTGATGTCACCCTGTACAATCTGGATCCGACCCACAACAAGGCTCCCCGATGTCTTTTACCACCCTGAATCTGCTGCTACTGATCCTGCTGCTAATCTGGTTCTGGCGCGACAGCCTGCAGGTGCGGGAGATCGCCACTCGGATCAGCAAGCGTGCCTGCGAATCACACGACGTGCAGTTCCTCGACCAGACCGTGGCCCTGCGTCGACTCCGCCTGCGCTGGCTGCGCAGCGGCCTCAAGTTCCGTCGCCTCTACGAATTCGACTACAGCCTGGAGGGCAGCGGGCGCCTCACCGGCTATATCATCATGCTTGGCAGCCACACCGAACTGCTGCAGATCGAGATACCCGAGACGCCCCATTCCGAACCATTGCATTGACCGCTGATGACCAGCTAAAAGCAATAATCCGCAAACAACGCGACTATTGTGCAAATCCAGTTACGTCACTTCAGCCCGTTGCCAACGGGCTTTTATTTGCGTTCATCTGCGTTTTTTGCGGACTGAACCCCTGCCTTTATCGATATCTATGCTCACTCGGACTTTTTCCATGATAAGCACGCTTCAACGACAGAACTTTGCCGAATCGCCCTCCCCTGAGGAGGTGGTCCACACAAATTGAATTAACGACGGTTCTAAACAGGCGCTATTTGATAACCTTCAAAGCAGGCCGTTTGCCCGGCTTGGGAGGCTCCGGCTTATCATCCGCATTCGCCTTCTGC
>NZ_AFOC01000045.1:0-28110 GCF_000224455.1 endosymbiont of Riftia pachyptila (vent Ph05) | reverse complement strand
GTTTGCCGGTGTCGCGGGTTATGAGGGGCAACTGGCTGCGGATGGCGACGATGATGTGGGCGCGTTGGCCGGTTGGCTCGGCAATCTGTTGCTGGGGCTCTCCGAGTTCAGCTTGGATGCGCTTGATGCGGATCGCCAGATCGACCTGCAGCTGATCTATGGTGCGGTGATCATTGAACGCCGCTGGCTGCTGGAGCAGGACTGGCGGCATCGTGATCCGGCCCGCTATCTGCCGCTGCGGACTCTGCAAGAGTTGGTGCTGCGCCAACCCGAGCAGCTTTGCGAGGCTGTGCTGGGGCTGCTGAAGCGCACCCCTAACTATCTGCGTGATGCGCGCAGTCAGCTCTTGGAGCTGCCGGAACTGGTCTCCAGTCTGTGGTTGGCAGAGGCGCTGGAGCTGCTTGAGCGCGGCATCCCCTGGCTGCACCGGCTGGTACAGGAGCTGCCGCAGGGGCGGGAATGCTGTACTGAACAGGGGCAGTTGCAGGGGTTGAGCTGCACCGCGGCCGAGGCGCTGGAGGACTATCAACACTTCCTGCAGGATGAGATAGTGCCAGCCGCGCAGGGGAGTTCGAGCTGTGGTACGGAGATGGTGGATCTGATCCTGCGCAACCGCCATCAGTTGGCCCTGAGCGGTGAGCAGGCACTGCAGCTGGCGCGACGGGAGAGGGAGAAGATTCGACGACAACTGGCTGAGCTGGGTGTCGATGTGGACGATCTGCAGGATCGGCATCTGGTGGGGCCTGAGCTGACCGGTGAGCAGCGGCAGGTTGTCTATCGCGAGGAGCTGGCTCGGCTCAAGGCGTTTGTGCTGGAGCGGGAGTTGCTGCAGCCACCTGAACAGCCCTGCGAGATCCGGCTGACCGAGGGGTGTTTGAGTCGTATCGCCTGTGACAGCTACTGCCGCACCGAAGCGGGTGGCGTGATCTACCTGCCCTGCCGCACCGAGCGGTCTGAGGGTGGTGAAAGCCTGGCGGAGATTCGCCTGCGTTGTCTTTATGCCGGCTGGGCCGGGCGCCACTTTCTTGCCTGGGCGGGTGGCATCGAGGCGCATAGCCTAGTGCGCCAGATCAACCCGTCCGCCGCCTTCAAACGTGGCTGGGCCCACTATATGAGCGGCCTGCTGGAAGAGCAGGACTACTTTGCTGAAGCAGATCGGCGGCTACTGCAGCAGCGTCGACTGGCGCTGGCGGAGGAGGCGGTGGTGGAGCTGGAGTACCATCTGGGCGATATCGACGGCGTGACCGCGCTGTCGCGACTGCGCAGTGTGGCGATCCTGGGCAACACTGCCGGGTCGCGCCTGACGCAGATATCGCGCCACCCCACCGATGCCTTCATGGCACTGATCGGTGTGCGCCTGCTGGAGGCGACGCGCCGTCGAGTGTTGGAAAAACAGCCGCAGCTGTCGCCGCTGCAGTTTCATGCCAAATTGTTTGCCGAGGGCGCCATCGCCCTGCCGCTGGTGGTGAAGCGCAGCTTTGGCGAATCGGTATGGGAGCAGGCCTCCCGCGAGGTGTTGTGATGAATCGACCCGGTTCCAATCTGGGCATGCGTCATGTGGCGCTCTATGTGCGGGATCTGCCTGCCTGCGAACGGTTCTATGTGAGCCTGCTCGGCATGCAGGTGGAGTGGCGTCCCGATCCGGCCAACGTCTATCTCAGCTCTGGGCCGGATAATCTGGCTCTGCACCAGGCTGCGCCAGGCGAGCGGGATGAGTCGCAACAGCGTCTCGACCACATTGGTTTTTTTCTCGCCACGAAGGCGGCGGTGGATGAGTGGTTTGCCTTCCTGCAGGCTGAGGGTGTGCAGATGCGCACCGAGCCGCGCACCCATCGGGATGGCGCGCGCAGCTTCTACTGCTATGATCCCGATGGCATGGTGGTGCAGATCATTTACCATCCACCGGTGGCGGAGTGGGAGCGCCGCAGATAACCGATTGACGGCGGATGGGCAGATGGCCTAGCCTTGCCCGCCTTTCCATTTCCAATGAGGCAGGATCCGCAGATGAAGCGTCTTAAGCTGCATGGATTCAACAACCTGACCAAGACCCTCAGCTTCAATATCTACGATATCTGCTATGCGGCGACGCCCTCGCAAGTAAAGGAGTATATCGAGTATATCGATGATGCCTATAACGCCGAGCGCCTGACCCAGATCTTGACCGATGTGGCCAACATCATTGGCGCCAATATCCTGAATATCGCGCATCAGGATTACGATCCCCAGGGGGCCAGCGTCACCATGCTGATTTCCGAGGAGCCAGTGGCGGCGCAGCAGCTCTCCAATACCGAGGCGCCGGGGCCGCTGCCCGATGCGGTGGTGGCACACCTCGACAAGAGCCACATCACCGTGCATACCTACCCAGAGAGCCACCCGGAGAACAGCATTAGTACCTTCCGCGTCGATATCGACGTCTCCACTTGCGGGCGTATCTCGCCACTGAAGGCGCTCAACTATCTGATCCACTCATTTGAGTCGGATATCGTGATTATGGACTACCGGGTGCGCGGTTTTACCCGCGATGTGGGAGGCAAAAAGCACTACATCGATCACAAGATCAACTCGATCCAGAACTACCTGGCCCGCGACACCAAAAATCGCTACCAGATGATGGACGTCAACGTCTATCAGGAGAACATCTTCCACACCAAGATGATCCTCAAGGAGTTCGATCTGGACGGCTACCTGTTCGGCATGGAGGTGGACGACATGCCACCGCGCCAGCAGCGCGAGATCAGCGAGCGGATCAAGCGGGAGATGATGGAGATTTTCTACGGCCGCAACATCCAGAAGGGCATGAGACTAATGTAGGCAGCGCTGCTGCAGCGTGAATGGCCTGTTCGCACGGCTTGCGGTGCGCCTACGGCGCCATTACAGATAGTAGACCGACGTGGTCATCAGCTTAGAGGTGAGCTTCATCGCCAGTTTGATCGGGCCTGGCAGTTCGGTGCCGCCGGCCTCAAGCGCCAGTGTGGCGTGGTGGATCTCATCCTCTTTCATCTGTTCGAGAATGGCGCGGCTCTTGGCGTCCTGGCTGGGCAATTGTTGCAGATGGCTGTTCAGGTGCGCCTCCACCTGATGTTCGGTCTCGGCGACAAAGCCCAGGCTCCACTTGTCGCCGGCCAGCCCGGCGGCGGCGCCGATGGCGAACGAGCCGGCGAACCAGAGCGGATTGAGCACGCTCTTGCGGTTATCCAGCTCATCGAGGCGTCTTTCACACCAAGCCAGATGGTCGTTCTCCTCCTGAGCGGCGCGCTCCATGCTGTCGCGCACCTCCGGCAGCTTGGCAGTCAGCGCCTGGCCCTGATAGAGCGCCTGGGCGCAGACCTCACCGGTGTGGTTAATGCGCATCAGGCGTGCAGTCTCGTCGCGCTCCTGCTCGCTCATCTCTGACTCGTCGAGGCCGTGTGCGGGATTGGCTCGCTCGGTGACTTGGGGGCGGCCAAACACGGTGCGCAGGGCCTGGTCGAAACCGAGGATCAGACGCTCGGCCGAGGTGTAACTTCGTGCATTCATAATGCTTAAGATAGCCTCTCTGAGGAGTGGAGTTCAACCGGTTCGGGTATTAGTGCCTGGTCTGCTGCAGTTGCCGGAGGATCAGCTCGAGCGGGTGCAGCACCTCGATCGCCACTCCTGCCTGTTGCAGCAGGTTGCGAATTTGCAGGGCGCAGCCGCTGTTCTGAGTGACCAGGAGCGGGGCCTTGAGTGCGCGGATCTCCTCCAGTAATGCCGCGCCCAGGCCATCGGAGATGCCGGGCTGGAACAGCAGATGGCTGCCTGCCGCGCCGCAGCAACCGAGCCTCTGTGGTACCGGCAGGAGTTGGATCTTGGGGATCCGCTGTAATAACCGGGCGGCGTGATCTCCACGGCTGCTGCAGGGCTGGTGCAGCAGCACCGGTTGCGGCAGGGGGCGCAGAGTCAGCTCCGCGGGCCAGGGCTGTTCCAGCAGCAGCTCGACAAGCGAACGTATCGGTGGAGTGGTACGGCAGTGCTCGAGTAATTCGTTGTGACAGGCGCTGGCGAGGGTGGCGATCACCCCGACCCGGCTTATCTCGAACAGGGCGCTGTTATGCTCGCACAGTTGCTGCGCCTGCTGTAGACCACCGCTGTGACGGTGCAGCGCGCCGCAGCAGTGCTGTGCTTCGGGGATCTCCACCGCATAGCCCAACTGCCGCAGCAGTTCGATCGCTGCCTCGATGAGCTGCGGTTCGAGCGATTGTGAAACGCAGCCGGTGAAGAGCAGGGCGCTGCGGCCGCTGGCGGTGTGGGTGGGCAGCAGGGCGGGGAGCTTTGGTCCTGGGGTGGGGATCTGGTTGGCGATGGCTGCCAGCCGGGAACTGACCCCGAAGCGCTGGCGCGCCAGCCACTGCAGCAGCCCAAAACGCTTGGCCAGTCTGGCAAATCCGAGCCACTTTTTTAGTCTGCGTGGTTGGCTCAGCCGCTTGATTAGTTGTTGCTTGAAGGCACTGTGCCAGCTGCTGCGCCTGCTGTTCAGAAGCTGCCGGGCACCATCGATCATCGCACCATAGGCGACCCCGGAGGGGCAGGCCGATTCGCAGCGTCGGCAGTGCAAGCAGCCCTCCAGGTGTCGGCTCAGGGTCGGATCGGCCGGCAGGCTGCCGTCGGCCAGCGCCTGGATCAGTGCGATCCGCCCGCGTGGCGAGTCGGCCTCGTTGCGCAGCAGTCGGTAGGTGGGGCAGTGGGGCAGACAGAGGCCGCATTTGACGCAGCGGTCCGCCTCGAGGATCAGCTGTTCAGGTGTCACTGGCTGGAGCCTGGGTCGGAAATGCCCGGCAGGCGGTGCGGTTTTGTCGCAAAGGGGGGGTGAATCGCGCTCATCGCGCTTATAATAGCGACAAATCAGCGAGGCTTCACAGCGAGAAGGCCATGTCTTACTACCGCCATCACCTCTTCTTCTGCACCAATCAGCGCGATGATGGGCGCCCCTGCTGCGGGCGCTTTAACGCGGCGGGGCAGTGCGGCTATCTGAAGCAGCGGGTTAAAGCTGGAGCTGGAGCTGGCCGGACCGGGCGGGGTGCGGGTCAACATCGCCGGTTGTCTTGATCGTTGCGAACATGGGCCGGTGCTGGTGATCTACCCGGAGGCGGTCTGGTACACCTATGTGGATAGGGACGATCTGGATGAGATCCTGCAGCGCCACCTGATCGATGGAGAGCGGGTGGAGCGGCTGCTGATCAAGCCACAGGATGCCTCATAGCGCCTTGGTCTTGGTAGCACCGCAACGGCTGCAGCGAAACTGGGTCACCAGCCGCCCCTGTTTAACGTCGAACTGGCGCTCCTTGACCGTCTGCCACTTGTGAAAGCCCTCGCGACAGAGCCCCCGGCCACGGTGCTTATCGCTCAGGGTGCGCTTTTTGAATGTCAGGATCTCGCCCATTGATCACACTCCTATGGTGTCCGCAGTATGACCGATAATCGACCGACAGTGCAGATCTACGCCCGTGGTTGGGACCACCCGGCTTGGCAGGGCAGTTTTTACCCGGAGGATCTGCCGGCTGACTGGCGCCTGACCTACTATGCCAACGAGTTTCCCGGAGTGTTGTTGCCACAGGCAGTGTGGGCGGATCTCGCAGCCTCGACACTGCTGGAGTGGTTGGATGATTTGGATGATGGCTTCCAGCTCTATCTGGAGATCGAGAGCCCGCTGGAGGCACAGCAGGTGCAGTTGCTTGAGGGATGGGCTGGGCAGCTGGCTGGACTGGTATTGCGGCAGGGGATAGATGCTGAGTCAATCGAGACGATGGGCCTGAACTGCTATCGTCTGCTGCGGTCCGACAAGGGAGTGGCTGACGGTGAGCCGGCCGCCTTCTGCATTAAACCTGATGCGCGATTGGAACCGCGCCAGCAGCGTGCGCTGCTTGAACGTCTCTCCACACGGGTGGCGGGTGATCAGGAGCTGCCTCTGTTCCTTTTCGGCGAGCCGCCAGATCTGGATCTGCTGCGGCAGTTGCGCCAACTGGCACAACTGATGGGGCTGGCTTGACGCTTATAGGGGGTGTCGACAGAATGGGTGAAAATGCCAGAAGGGAAGCCTCGCCAATGGTCGAAGACAAGAGCTCGCAGGAGTCGCCGCTGATTCGTATTCGCGGGCTGCGGTTTCGTCGCGGCGGGCAGATCATCTTTGATGGTGTCGACCTGGATATCCCGCGTGGCCAGGTGAGTGCCATCATGGGGCCCAGTGGCAGCGGCAAGACCACCCTGCTGAAACTGATCGCCGGTCAGCTGCAGCCGGATGCCGGGAGCATCGAGGTGGACGGTCTGAACGTGCATCAGCTCAGCCGGCGCGAGTTGTTTCGGCTGCGCACCCGTATGGGCATGCTGTTCCAGAGTGGCGCGCTGCTCACCGATCTCTCTGTCTTTGAAAACGTCGCCTACCCGGTGCGCGAACATGCCGACCTGCCCGAATCGATGATTCGTCGCCTGGTGCTGATGAAGCTAGAGGCGGTGGGGCTGCGCGGTGCGCGTGAGCTGATGCCGGCTGAACTCTCCGGTGGCATGGCGCGGCGGGTGGCGCTGGCCCGGGCCATCGTCCTTGATCCGATGATGGTGATGTACGATGAGCCCTTCACCGGCCAGGATCCGATCTCGATGGGGGTGCTGGCGCAGCTGATCCGCCGTCTCAACGATGCGGTGGGGCTGAGTAGCATTCTGGTCTCCCACGACGTGGAGGAGACCGCCGCCATCGCCGATCGGCTCTATCTAATCTCCCATGGCCGGCTGGTGGAGCAGGGGTCGCCGCAGCAGTTGGCCGACTCCGACTCTCCCTGGGTGCACCAGTTCATGCGCGGCGAGCCGGATGGGCCGGTGCGTTTCCACTACCCGGCCGCGCCGCTGGCTGATGATCTGCTGATGGGTGGAGGTGGTGCTTGATCCTTGACCTTCTGGCACACCTGGGCCGACATGGGCTTGCGTCGTTGCAGCGCCTGGGTCGCGGTCATCTGCTGCTGCTGGAGATCCTGGTCGGCAGCCTAGCGCTGGTGCGTCGTCTGCGCCTGCTGCTGGTCCAGGTTTATTCTGTGGGGGTGCGCAGCCTGGTGATCGTGGTGGTCTCCGGGTTGTTTGTCGGCATGGTTTTGGGGCTGCAGGGGCACTATGTGCTCTCCCAGTTCGGCGCTGAAGAGAGCCTCGGAGTGATGGTGGCGGCTTCACTGGTGCGCGAGTTGGGGCCGGTGGTGACGGCGCTGCTGTTCGCTGGTCGCGCCGGTTCGGCGTTGACCGCCGAGATCGGCCTGATGAAGGCCACTGAACAGCTCTCCGGTTTGGAAATGATGGCGGTGGATCCGGTGCACCGGATCCTGACGCCGCGTTTCTGGGGCGGTTTTATCTCGATGCCGCTGCTGGCGGGGCTATTCAGTGCGGTCGGTGTGATCGGTGGCTACTTCGTCGGGGTGGCGCTGCTGGGGATCGATGATGGCGCCTTCTGGAGCCAGATGCAGGCGAAGATCGACTGGAACGAGGATGTACTCAACGGTGTCACCAAAAGCGTAGTATTTGGCATCGTCTGCAGCTGGATCGCGCTGTTCGAGGGTTACGATGCACATCCCACCTCGGAGGGGGTGAGTCGTGCCACCACCCGTACTGTGGTGCACTCGGCGCTGGCGGTGCTGATGCTCGATTTTGTGCTCACCGCGCTGATGTTTGGAGACTGAGAGATGAATAGACGCAGGCTGGAGGTCGGGGTTGGGCTGTTCATGGCGCTTGGCCTGGTGGCACTGTTTTTTCTGGCGATGCAGGTAAGCAACCTGAGCAGTGTCAGCAGAGGTGATGGGTATGAGGTACAGGCCCGCTTCGACAATATTGGCGGTCTCAAGGTGCGCTCGCCGGTGGCGATAGCCGGGGTGCGTATCGGTCGGGTGACGCATATCGGGTTCGACCAGCAGAACTTCGAGGCGGTGGTTACCCTGCGGATCGAAGAGCAGTATGACAAGATTCCAGAGGATAGCATCGCCAAGATCTACACTTCGGGTTTGCTCGGGGAGCAGTATGTCGGTCTCGATCCGGGGGGCAGCGAGGAGACGATCCGTGACACCGGCCAGATCACAATGACTCAGTCAGCGCTGGTGCTGGAGGAGATAGTTGGCCAATTTCTGTTCAGCAAGGCGGAAGAGGCGGCCCTTGAGTAGCCTGGCCGAGATCCGCCACGAAGGGGCGTTTCGCTTCACTTTGCAGGGCGATATGAGCTTCGCCAGTGCGCGCAGCCTGCTGCAGCAGTCGCAGGTGCTGTTTCCGGTTGGCGGGGATTTCTCCCTCGACCTCTCCGCGGTGCAGCACAGTGACAGCGCCGGGGTGGCGCTGCTGTTGGAGTGGCTCGCTGCGGCCCAGGCGGGTGGGGGGCGTCTGGAGATCACCGGCCTGCCAGCCTCAATGCGCGCCATCGCCGGTGTCTGCAATCTGCAGGAGCTGCTGCCGTTGGATGAGGAGGAATAGCTCCAGATGCAGGATGATCCGATCCTCTTTACCATCTTTCTGGTCTTCTCCGGCGCGGCGCTGCTGGCAACGGTGGCGTTGTTCGCTCGTCAGGCGCTGCTAATCGCCTATATCCTGCTCGGTGCGCTGTTTGGTCCCTGGGGCTTCGGCTTTGTGGATGATCCGGCGGTGGTGAAAGAGATTGCCGACATCGGCATCATCTTTTTGCTGTTTCTGTTGGGGCTCGATCTGAAGCCCCAGGAGCTGCTCAATCTGCTGCGCAAGACCACCCTGGTGACCCTCGGCAGTTCGCTGCTGTTTTTCGTGATCGGCTTCAGCGTCGCCTGGCTGTTTGGTTTTAGCTGGGTGGAGTCACTGGTGGTGGGCGGTACGATGACCTTCTCTTCCACCATTATCGGTCTCAAGTTATTGCCGACCACGGTACTGCACCATCAGCGCACCGGCGAGATTATTATCAGTATCCTGTTGCTGCAGGATCTGCTGGCGATTGTCATGTTGCTGCTGCTGGAGGGGCGAGGGGTGGATCTTGCTTCAGCGGGAGGGCGCTTCATTCTGCTGCTGTTGGCATTGCCGGTGTTGATCCTCGGCTCTTGGCTGGTGGCGCGCTTCCTTTTGGTTCCGCTAATTCGGCGCTTCAGCCAGATCAAGGAGTATGTGTTTCTGCTCGCTATCGGCTGGTGCCTGGGGATGGCCGAGCTGGCCGGTGGGGTAGGGCTTTCCCGCGAGATCGGCGCCTTCAGTGCTGGCGTCGCGCTGGCCACCAGTCCGATCGCCCTCTATATCGCCGAGAGCTTGAGGCCGCTGCGCGATTTCTTCCTGATCCTCTTCTTTTTCTCCCTGGGAGCTGGGGTGAATCTGGAGAAGCTACCCGATCTGCTGCTGCCGGCGTTGCTGCTGGCGACGATTCTGATGCTGGTCAAGCCCTGGGCCTTCCGTCGCCTGCTCGAGCGCACCGGCGAGGATCGTGAGCGCAGCGGTGAGATCGGCTGGCGGCTCGGCCAGCTGAGCGAATTCTCTCTGCTGATCGCGGTGCTGGCACTCGACCTGGGGCAGATTGGCGACCGCGCCTCCTACCTGATCCAGCTAACAACCCTGTTCACCTTCCTGGTCTCCACCTACCTGGTGGTGATGCGCTTCTACACGCCGATCGCTATCTCCGATCGGCTGCGGCGGGATTGATGTGGCTGCGTGGGCGGGCTGGGAAAATACGGTTATACCCCCGCTTTGGCTGCCAACTGTCGAAAAAAGCTCCCGTTCTTGCCGTATTTTCGCTATGATCCCCGGTTTTTCCAAGCGCTGGCAGGTTGGCGCCGACTGAGCGGATCCCAACGATGGATAAACTGATCATCAAAGGTGGAATTCCCCTGCAGGGCGAGGTGCGGATTGCCGGGGCGAAAAATGCGGCGCTGCCGATCCTCGCGGCGACCCTGCTGGCTGACAGTCCGATGCGGGTGGGCAATGTGCCGCATCTGCAGGACATTACCACCACCATGGGGCTGCTTGGCGGGATGGGCGCCACCCTGGTGGTGGATGAGAAGATGGGCATCGAGGCGGATACTGCTTCGATCACCCGATTCCACGCCCCGTATGAGCTGGTCAAGACCATGCGTGCCTCGATCCTGGTGCTCGGGCCGATGTTGAGCCGTTTCGGCGAGGCGGAGGTATCGCTGCCCGGAGGCTGCGCGATCGGCTCCCGCCCGGTCAATCTGCACATCGACGGACTGCGCGCTATGGGCGCAGATATTTCTGTCGAGAACGGCTACATCCGTGCGCGCGCCAAGCGGCTGCGGGGGGCGCGCATCGTCATGGATCTGGTCTCGGTGACCGGCACAGAGAACCTGATGATGGCGGCGGCGCTGGCCGATGGCACTAGCATTATCGAGAATGCTGCGCGTGAACCAGAAGTGGTGGACCTCGCCGACTGTATCAACAAGATGGGTGGCAACATCTCTGGCGCGGGGACTTCGACCATCACCGTCAATGGGGTTGGACGGTTGCTCGGCACCAACTATGAGGTGTTGCCAGACCGGATCGAGACCGGCACCTTTTTGGTTGCCGCGGCGATCACTCGCGGCCGGGTCAAGGTGCGTGACACTCGCCCCGATCTGCTCGATGCGGTGTCGCAGAAGCTGATCGAGGCGGGCGCAAAAATGGAGTTTGGTGAGGACTGGATTAGCCTCGATATGGAGGGACGCCGCCCCAAGGCGGTGGATGTGCACACCGCCCCCTATCCCGCCTTTCCGACCGATATGCAGGCGCAGTTCACCGCCCTCAACTCGGTGGCGGAGGGGGTCGGCACGATCACCGAGACGATCTTCGAGAATCGTTTCATGCATGTGCAGGAGCTGGTGCGGATGGGGGCGAAGATCCGCCTCGAGGGCAACACGGCGATCTGTACCGGCAGCGAACATCTGACTGGCGCGCCGGTGATGGCTACCGACCTGCGTGCCTCCGCCAGCCTTGTGCTGGCCGGGTTGGTGGCCGAAGGGGAGACCCTGGTGGATCGCATCTACCATATCGACCGGGGTTATCAGAACATCGAGGAGAAGTTGGCCGGCCTCGGCGGGCAGATCCGTCGGGTGCCTGATTGATCTCATCTGGCTGTCAGCCTGGCGTCAGGCAAGCCTGTTTTGAATACTACTGATTGAGCCGCGAACGCGCATCGTCATGAAATTTTCTACACCGATCACCATCGCCCTCTCGAAAGGGCGCATCTTCAAACAGAGCCTGCCGCTATTGGCCCATGCCGGCATCGAGCCGATCGACGACCCGGAGACCAGCCGTAAGCTGATCCTCGATACCAATCACGAGCAGGTGAAGCTGGTGATCATCCGCGCCACCGACGTACCCACCTATGTGCAGTACGGCGCCGCTGACATCGGCGTGGCGGGCAAGGATGTGTTGCTGGAGCACGGCGGCGAGGGGCTCTACGAGCCACTCGATCTGCAGATCGCCAAGTGCCGCCTGATGGTGGCCGGTCACGCCGGTGCCTCCCTTGATGGCAACCGCCTGCGCATCGCCACCAAGTATGTGAAGAGCGCACAGAAACACTTCGCCGCCAAGGGTCAGCAGGTGGAGATCATCAAGCTCTATGGTTCGATGGAGCTGGCGCCGATCGTGGGGCTCGCTGACCTGATCGTCGATCTGGTGGAGAGCGGTAGCACCCTGAAGGCCAACGGCCTGGTACCGTTGGAGCATATCACCGACATCAGCTCGCGATTGGTGGTCAACAAGGCCGCCTGGAAGATGAAGCACGCCACGATCATGGCCCTGAAGGCGGCGGTGGCCGAGGCGGTGGAGAAGAATCAATCCTGATCTGTGTTCTGTGCGGGAGTTAGAGAGATGAGCGAGATACGCCAACTGTCCAGCAGCGATGCCGATTTTCAATCACGGCTGGATGCGCTGCTGGCCTGGGAATCGGTCTCTGATCGGGCGGTCAACGATACGGTTAACAACATCATCGCTGAGATCCGTAGCCGCGGTGACGCCGCGTTGGTCGAGTTTACCAGCCGTTTCGACGGCTGGCAGGCGGCCAGCGCTGCCGATCTAGAGTTGCCGCTGAGCCGACTCGAGCAGGCCTGGAACACCATCCCTGCCGAACAGCGCCAAGCGCTGGAGATCGCAGCCAATCGCGTCCGCGCCTACGCTGAGCACCAGATCACCGACTCCTGGTCCTATACCGAGCCGGACGGCACCCTGCTGGGTCAGCAGGTGACGCCGCTGGATCGCGCCGGCCTTTACGTACCCGGCGGCAAGGCGGCATATCCCTCATCAGTGTTGATGAACGCGATTCCCGCCAAGGTGGCCGGGGTGTCCGAGTTGATCATGGTGGTGCCTACCCCTGGCGGTGAACTCAACGAGTTGGTACTGGCGGCGGCCCATGTCTCCGGCGTTGATCGAGTCTTCCTGGTGGGCGGCGCCCAGGCGGTGGCCGCGCTCGCTTACGGCACCGAGAGCGTGCCGCCGGTGGACAAGGTGGTCGGCCCCGGCAACATCTACGTGGCTACCGCCAAGCGCGCAGTATTCGGTCAGGTCGGCATCGACATGGTGGCCGGCCCTTCGGAGATCCTGATTATCTGCGACGGCAACACGGATCCCGACTGGATCGCCATGGACCTCTTCTCCCAGGCGGAGCACGATGAGGATGCCCAGTCGATCCTGATCTGCCCCGACGCCGGCTTCATTGAACAGGTGCAAGCAAGCATCGATAGGCTGCTGCCGAGCATGGAGCGGCGCGAGATCATTGCCACAGCGCTCAGGGTGCGCGGCGCGCTGATCACGGTGAAGGATATGCAGGAGGCGGTGGATGTGGCCAACTTCATCGCTCCCGAGCACCTGGAGCTGTCGCTGGAGAACCCCGAGGCGATGGCAAAACAGATTCGCCACGCCGGTGCGATCTTCATGGGTCGCTACACCGCCGAGGCGATGGGCGACTATTGTGCCGGTCCCAACCATGTGTTGCCGACCTCGCGCACCGCGCGCTTCTCCTCTCCGCTGGGGGTCTACGACTTCCAGAAGCGCTCCAGTCTGATCATGGCCTCGCCGCAGGGTGCGGCCAGCATGGCGGAGACCGCTTCGGTGCTGGCGCGCGGTGAGGGGCTCACTGCCCACGCCCGTTCTGCCGAGTATCGTGGTAAGTCGTGATGGCGGAGGTGGTCACCCGTTCGGTGATTAGCTGTCCCCACTGTAGAATGCCCCGGCAGGAGAGTTGAGGTGAATTTTTTGTTCGTAAAAGACGCAAATAGCGCCAAGGTTTTTTGTGTGCTTCGCGTATTTTTCGTATGCAAAACTGAATCGAAATATTTGCGGTAATTTGCGGACTGATATTCCAATGAAACAGCTCATCGACCAATGGGTGCGCCCTGAGATCCGGGCGCTCTCCGCCTACCATGTGCCGGATCCGGGCGAGATGATCAAGCTCGATGCCATGGAGAACCCCTACACCTGGCCGGATGAGCTGCGCCGGGAGTGGCTGGATCTGCTCGCCGGGGTCGATGTGAACCGCTATCCCGACCCCCAGGCGGCAGCGCTGAAGGCACGCCTGCGTGACGCGATGGGAGTGCCGGCGGGGGCGGAGCTGATCCTCGGCAACGGCTCTGATGAGCTGATCCAGATGCTGGCGATGGCGGTCTCCGGCCCGGGCCGGGTGGTGATGTCAGTGGATCCCGGTTTTGTCATGTACCGGATGATCGCTACCTTCTGCGGCATGGAGTATGTCGGTGTGCCGCTCAGGAGCGACGATTTCAGTCTCGATATCGATGCCCTGCTGGCGGCTATCGAGCGGCATCAGCCGGCACTGCTGTTTCTCGCCTACCCCAACAATCCGACCGGCAACCTGTTCGATGCGGCGGAGATCGAGCGGGTGATCGAGGTGGCCCCTGGTATCGTGGTGGTGGACGAGGCCTACGCCCCCTTCACCGATGAGAGCTTCATGCCACGCCTCGGTGAGTTCGACAACCTGCTGGTGATGCGTACTGTCTCCAAGATGGGATTGGCCGGGCTGCGTCTCGGTTTGCTGGTTGGGCCCGCCGCCTGGCTGGAGCAGATCGACAAGACCCGCCTGCCCTATAACATCAGTGTGCTGAGCCAACTGAGTGCGGAGTTTGCGCTGCGCCACCAGGCGGTGTTTGATGCCCAAACCAGCGCGATTCTAGAGGAGCGCGGCAGGCTTTTCTCCGTCCTGCGGGCGATCGACGGCGTGGCGCCCTACGCGTCGCAGGCCAACTTTATCCTGCTGCGGGTGCCCGAGGGGCGTGCGCTGGAACTCTTCGAAGGGCTGAAGGAGCGAGGTGTGCTGGTAAAGTGTCTGCACGGTGCCCACCCGCTGCTCAGCGACTGCCTGCGGGTGACGGTGGGTACGCCGCAGGAGAGTGAAACCTTTCTTGAGCATTTCACTGCCCTTCTCCAGGGGTGACCGGTCCAGGCAACTCATTGCGGATGGGTTGTCCTGATCCAGATCAACGTTCCTTAGGCGCGTCTGGCCGATACTAGCGCCGGCGAGCAGTGTCGGTCGATGCCAGTTGGTGTCTTGCCTCTGTCTGGCCGGCTAATTCGCTGATCTGTCTCTTCTATCCCCCGTGTTGGATGTGATGCGCAGCGGCTCCTGTTGTATGTGGTTTTGGAGTGTGCGATGAGAAAAAGAATCCTTTTGTTGGCCCTGATCTCTGGGCTGTTCCTCTCCCTGCCAGCTATGGCTACCAATGGCTACTGGTCCTACGGTTATGGCCCCAAGTCGAAGTCGATTGCCGGGGCCTGTGTGGCGATGTCGTTTGGCGCCATGTGTGCCGCCAGCAATCCGGCCTCGCTGGTGCGGGTGGGTAACCGTATCGAGGCGGGGGCGTCACTGTTTGCGCCGACGCGAGGCTTTACCGCCAACGATGACGCGCAGACCCCGCCCTATGCCTCGATCCCTCCCGGTGAATATAAGAGTGCCAATGATCTGTTTCTGTTGCCCCACTTTGCTAGCAACTACATGCTCGATGAGCAGAGCTCGATTGGTGTGGCGATCGGTGCCAACGGCGGTATGAACACCGAATATGATAGTGCTGTCTTCGCCCGCTTCAGTCCGCCGGGGGTGCTGGAGTATCAGGCCTCAGCGCCGGTTGGGGTGGACCTCAAGCAGATGTTTGTCGGCATCAGCTATTCGCGCCTGCTGAGCGAGGAGCACTCGATCGGTATCACTCCGATCCTGGCGGTGCAGTCGATCTCTGTCACCGGCCTGGAGCCGTTCCGGATGTTCTCCAAGTACCCCGATTCAGTGACCAATAACGGTACCGATGTCAGCGTTGGTGGCGGTGTGCGGTTTGGGTGGTTGTGGCGCGTGAATCAGCAGCTGAAGCTCGGCGCCTCCTATCAGACGCGTCTGTGGATGCAGAAGTTTGACAGCTACAAGGGGTTGTTTGCAGAGGCGGGTGACTTTGATATTCCGCCCAACTTCGACTTGGGTTTCTCTTACCGCTTTACGCCGGAGTGGACCTTCGCCTTCGACTACCAGCGCATTCAATACTCCGAGGTGAATGCGGTGGGCAACCCGGCCGATCTGGTATTTATACCTGGCTCCACCCTGCTGGGCACCGATGATGGGCTGGGCTTCGGCTGGAACGACCAGAATGTCTACAAGTTCGGCGTGCAGTGGCAATACAGCGACGATTTGACCCTGCGTGCCGGCTACTCCTACGCCACTGATACCTTCGAGAACAGTCAGGCGCTGTTCAACATCCTCGCGCCGGCGGTGATCAAGGAGCATTTTACCGGTGGTTTCGGACTGAAACTGGGGGGTGGGCACGAGCTTAACGCGGCTTTCATGTATGCACCTGAAGAGCAGGTCACTGGCACTAACCCCAATACTGGGCCGCAGACCGGCGATCTCTGGATGGACCAGTGGGAGGTCGAGATCGGCTGGGCGATGCGTTTTTGAGCCTGTTTGTCCGCTGAGCGCAGTGGCATGGCGCATTCGCCCATGCTGCTGTCAGGGGTAAGTGTTGCGGCTTTACGGAACTGTCGACAAACGCACTGTTTGAAAGGAGGTGCTAGGACATTTTACGGGGATCTGTGGTTATAATCCGAGGCGTTCACTGGATGGTGCAGTCGCCTCCAAAGCCCCCCTGCACCAATACGGAAATATCTAAAAAGAAGCTAGAACGACTATGTGCGGTATTGCCGGTTTTGTCCTGAATAACCCTGTCGACAGCCCCCAGCCCCTGCTCAAGCGCATGGCAGACGAGATCGTCTACCGCGGGCCAGACGACGAAGGCTTCTATACTACCGAGGCCAACGCCGGGCGCCAGCAGATTGGCCTAGCCCATCGCCGCCTCTCGATCATTGATCTGGGCGGGGGCCATCAGCCGATGGCCAACCAGCGCGCCACCACCCAGGTGGTGTTCAATGGTGAGATCTACAACTATCGTGAGCTGCGCGCCGAGCTGGAGTCGAAGGGCTACAGTTTCAACAGCAACTCCGACACTGAATCATTGCTCGCCGCCTACGACGAGTGGGGCGAAGCCTGCGTCGAGAAGTTGCATGGCATGTTCGCCTTCGCCCTCTGGGACAGCGAAAAGCAGCAGCTCTTCGTCGCCCGCGACCGCTTCGGCAAGAAACCCTTTTACTTTTGGCAACGCGGCGACGAGCTGATCTTTGGTTCCGAGATCAAGAGCATCCTGGTGCATCCGCGGGTGCAGCGGCAGATCGACCAGGCCGCAGTCTGGGACTATCTCGCCTTTCGTTATGTGCCTTGGCCGCGCACCTTGTTTGAGGGGGTCGAGAAACTGCCTCCCGGTTCCTGCGGGGTGTGGCGCAACGGCGAGTTTTCTGTGCGCCGTTACTACATCCCGCCGGATCGTGAGCCGCGTGTCGACCAGGCTCCGGTGGCCGACCCGGTGGCCGGCTTTATGGAACAGCTCGATCATGCGGTGGAGAGCCGCATGGTGGCGGACGTGCCGTTTGGCGCTTTCCTCTCCGGTGGTATCGATTCCTCCGCCATCGTCGGCCTGATGACGCGCCACAGCAACGAACCGATCAAGACCTTCTCGGTGGGTTTCTCTGAGGCCCAGTACAGCGAGCTGGGCTACGCCAAGACCATCGCAGAGCAGTTCCATACCGACCACCACGAACTGACCGTCTCCCAGGCGCACCTGATGGAGGAGCTGCCGAAGCTGGTGCGTCTGCGCGACGCGCCGGTGGCTGAGCCGTCGGATATCCCGATCTATCTGCTCTCTTTGGAGGCGCGCAAGACGGTGAAGATGGTGCTCACCGGCGAGGGTAGTGATGAGTTTCTCGGTGGCTATCCGAAACACAGCTTCGACCGCTACGCCGACTATTATCGTTATATCCCGGATCTGCTGCAGGCGCCGATCCGCGGCCTGGTCAACGCGCTGCCCTACAAATACCGCCGCGCCAAGACCGCCATCAACAACCTAGGGCTGCGCAACTGGGAGAGCGCATGCCGCGCTGGTTTGGCGCGCTGACCTGGAAGGAGCGCGAGGCGCTGGCGGCGTTTCGTCCCGACGACTATCAGCAGTTCGACGGCCCGCCCTTCGATGTCAATCGGGACAACAGCAACCTGCGCAAGATCCTCTACTTCGATCAGACTAGCTGGCTGCCCGATAATCTGCTGGAGCGCGGCGACCGCATGACCATGGCGGCCTCCCTGGAGGCGCGTATGCCCTTCATGGACCATCAGTTGGCGGCCTACATCTCCTCGCTGCCCGACGATTGCCGGATCAAGGATGGCATCAGCAAATGGATGCTGCGTGAGGGGATGAAGCAGATCCTGCCCGAGACCATCCTCAATCGCCCCAAGGTTGGTTTCCGGGTGCCGGTCAATGAGTGGTTCCAGGGGCCGATGCGTGACTACCTCTGCGACCATATCCTCAGCAGCGATTCAAAAACCGCCGCCTATTTCAACCGGCCGGTGCTGGAGCGCTATGTCAACGAGCATGTGAACGGCACTCAGAACCACGAGAAGTTGCTCTGGGGCCTGCTCAACCTGGAGATCTGGCACCGGGAATATGGGATGAGCGCATGAGTTCACTGGCATGGAAGATCAACCGGATCAAGGCAATGAGCCCGGCGGAGCTGCTGTTCCGGGTTGGCCGGGTGGTGCAGGGCAAGGTCGAGAAGCAGCGTCTCAGCGCTGGTTGGAGGCCGAAGCCGAAGGGGTCGGTGGGTAGTCGTGGCGGCCTGTTTCAGGGGGAGTCTGAACAGATCGTCAGTCAGTGGCGTGCCGCCTATGCCGGGCAGCTGGCCGGCTACGAGCCGCTGCTCGATGGCGATGTAGATATCTTCGGCCACCTCAAGGTCAATCTGCTCGACGGCTTCAACTGGCACCGGGATCCCGAGTCGGGGATCGTTGCGCCGCTGCTCTACGGTAAGGGCATCGACTACCGTGACAACCACCAGGTGGGTAACTGCAAAACCCTCTGGGAGGTGGCGCGTCACCCCCATCTGGTGCCGCTGGCGGTGGCCTATGCGGTCACCGGCGATGAACGTTATGTGCGGCTGGTGACTAGCCAGATCGACAGCTGGATTGCACAGAACCCATTTGGTCTGGGGGTTCACTGGTGCAGCACCCTGGAGGTGGCATTGCGGTTGGTGGCTTGGGCCTTGGTGCACAGCCTGTTCTGTCTGCGCGATGAGCAGGGGCTGTTCAGCCGGGTCAGCGACAGCGAGGCGCTGGGCAATGCGATCTATCAGCATGCCCACTTTATCCGCCACTATCTCTCTCGCCACTCATCCGCCAACAACCACCTGATCGGCGAGCTGACCGGTCTGTGGCTTGGCTGCAGGGTATTTGATCTTGGTGCGGAGGGGGAAGTCTGGGCGGCGCTGGCGAAGCGCGAACTGGAGGCCGAGGCGGTCAAGCAGGTGTTCGAGGATGGCGTCAACAAGGAGCAGGCCAACTACTACCATCTGTGGGTGATGGAGTATCTCTACCTCAACTGGCTGGTGGGGGAACGCTACGCTGAGCCCTTTAGCGATACCTTCCGTGAGCGCATCATCGGCATGCAGCGTTTCATCTCTGCGCTGCGTCCGCCGGGTGGTGTGGTGCCGCAGATCGGTGACTCTGACGACGGCGTGGTGGCTCGCTTCGAGCCGGCCGATTCACCAGACCCCTACCGGGAGGTCTGCAGTGCGATCCAGGCGGTGCTGGAGGATGGTTGTGAGGCGCAGTACCTCAGCCAGAAGGTCTTCTGGTACAGCCTGATCGCAGGCCGCTCGGCGCAGATCGATGCGGGTCCAGAGGCGGATGATCAGCCGGCTGGGCAACTCTTCCCGAAGGGCGGCTATGCGGTGCTGCGAGGTGGCGGTGCCCATCTGATCTTTGATGCGGGGCCACTGGGATATCCCTCGATTGCCGCCCACGGCCATGCCGATGCGCTGAGCTTCTGCATGGCGCTGGATGGCCAGTGGTGGTTGGTCGATCCGGGCACCTATTGCTACCACACCCAGCCCGACTGGCGTGATTACTTCCGTAGTACCGCTGCCCACAATGCCCTGGAGGTCAATGGCCACGACCAGTCGCTGATCGGTGGTGCCTTCCTCTGGTTGCAGCGTTCGAAACAGCAGATCGGTGAGTTGCAGCAATCGGCCGATGGTGAGCAACAGAGTATCTCGGGTAGCGTCAGTGGATATGCCGACCCGCAGATTCGCCACCACCGGGAGATCACTCTCGATGCTCGGCAGCGCAAGCTACGGGTGACAGACCGGATCGAAGGGGGGGCGGCAGCGCTGCGGCTGCTGTTTCAGTTCCATCCGAATGTACGCCTCTACCCGGGTGAGCTGAAGCACCATTTCTATGCCGAGATCGAAGGTGAGCCGCACCGTTTGGAGATCTGTGCCGATGAAGCCCTGCAGTGGGAAGTGCGGCACGGCGAAGAGAATCCCCATCTGGGTTGGTACTCGGAGCGGCTAGGTCAGAAGGTGCCGATCGATGTCTTGGTCGGCACTCTGCAGGCTGCTTCGGGCTGTACCATCAACTGCGAATTCAGCTGGTAGCCATTGCTGCCGCAACCAACCTGGGAGTGGAGAGGGAATGGCTGCCGCGCAGCTGATACTCAGCGTTGACTACGAGGTATTTGGCGACGGAAGTGGCGAGCCGCGCCGCTGTGTGCAGGATCCGGCGCGGCGCATCATGCAGGTTGCCGAGGGATTTGACGCTCCTGTCACTCTGTTCGTCGATGCCGCAGGCTTTGCGATGATGGAGTCGGAGCTGCGCAGCGTCTGCTCAGTGGCGGCGATCAAGGCGCAGCTGGCGGCAGCGCTGGAGCGGGGTCATGATCTGCAGCTGCATCTGCATCCCCAGTGGGAGGGGGGGCGGATGGATGCCGAAGGTGAGTGGCAGCTAGATCTCTCACGCTGGCGAATCGCCGATCTGAGTGACGGCGAGATTCGCGTGCTGCTCAAGGAGGGGCGTACCTGGCTGGAGGATCTGGCGCGCTCGCGTCAGCCTGACTACCGCTGTATCGCCTTCCGTGCCGGTGGTTGGTGCATCCAGCCATCTGAGCGGGTGGTCAGGGCGCTGCGCAAGCTCGACTTTCTGATCGATTCGAGTGTCGCTCCGGGGATGCGCAATACCACCAAGGGGGAGTGGCTCGACTTTACCAAGGCCCCGAAGTTGCCCTACTGGATGACCAGGGGTGACGTCTGCACGCCAGAAAAAAAGGGGCTCTATGAGATGCCGATCGCAACGGCGCGGATCGATCCGGTGCGCCACATGCGCGCCTTGGTGGCGGTAAAGGGCCGGCCGGATGCCGGCTTTGCATCTGGCTGCGAGGGCTCCTATCGGGGGCCTGGCGGGACAGTCTCGGGGGTGGTGGGGCGGCTCGCAAAACTCTCCAAGCTGGGGCAGGTGATGCTCGATTTTTCCAGCATGCCTTCGCGGGTGCTGATCGATGTCAGCCGCAAGTGGCTCAAGCAGTTTGACGGGGTGACAGATGTACCGCTGCCGCTGGTGGCGATTGGCCATACCAAAAATTTTTCCGCCGCCTCTGAGCAGGCGCTGGCAGAGTACCTTGAGTGGGCCAGCGGGGAGGGGATTGCTTTCACCACCTTTCCCGCCTGGCTCGACGCCCTCAACGCTGATTGATCGACTGGTCGATGTGGTTCTTCAGCGCTGCCTGGCCGTCGTCATCTATGTAGCTGAACTCCATGCGGCTGTGCCACGCCTTGCCGCGTTGTTCGGAGCGCAGCACCTTGGCGTAGATGGTGCCAGTCTCGCGGCTCATCAGCGACAGTGAGAGATTGATCTTGATCTCGGAGAGTCTCTCCAGCTGTATCGGCGTACTGGCGAGCATGCCGTTGTAACTTAGATCCACCACCCGTCCCTGGTGACTGTGCTCCTCCAGCCACTTGCCTTGCAGGCGGCGGAAGCTCAGTGGTAAGTCTGAGGGGATGCGCGGGGTGCGGCGTGCTTCTACCCGTGGCACCTGCAGTGGCTTCGGACGGCTGGTGGCGAGTAGTTCGTAGAGGGTGACGGGTTCGCGTTTGCCCTTGACGTGGACCCGGTTGACCTCGCCAGTCTCAATATAGTCGGCGGCCTGGCGCTGTGACGCCTGGCTGAGCAGAATCTGGCCGCGCAGGCTGTAGGCTTCGATGCGCGAGGCCAGGTTGATGGCGTCGCCGATCACGGTGTACTCGCTGTAGAGCTCGGAGCCGAGATTGCCTGCCATCACCTTTCCGCTGTTGATGCCGATCCCCATGTAGAGACGCGGAAAGCCCAGCAGCCTGTTGTCCCGGTTGATGCGATCCATCGCCTGCTGCATCTCCACCGCGCAGGCGATGGCCTGTTGCAGGTCGTCAGGGTGGGGTTGCTGCAGGCCGAACAACACCATGATTGTGTCGCCCATGAACTTATCGATGGTGCCGCCATGCCGGTAGATGATCTCACACATCTGAGAGAAGTAGAGGTTGAGCATCTCAATCACCTGCCGCGCGGGCATCTGGGCGGAGATTGAACTGAAGCTGTGCAGGTCCGAGATTAGGATGGTGATCTGGCAGCTTTTGGGTTGGGCGGGGCCTGGCTGTTTCTGCAGCAGCCTTGTGAAGTGTTGTCGCAGCTTGCTCTCGTGGCTGTCGTCGAGCTGGTTGTTGCAGCTGCACTGTACTGAGTCGATGAGCTCATCGACCAATCCGGTGGTTCCGTTCATACGGATGTTCCTTGTGGATTGAGGCCCTCCCTGGATTGTAGGCGATGCTGTGGTTAGGTGCTTTATTCCCTGGCGGGGGAGGTGGTGGGACGCGGCTGTGAGATGGCTGTGGCCTCAATGGGGGTGTTGCCGCGCCAGCCGCCGATATGCAGCTGTTTACCTGGCGCTGTGCCGGCGATCAGCTGCAGCAGCTCGTGGGAGTTTTTCGGGGCGATGCCGTTGATGCTTGTGATGACATCGCCCGGGGTGAGTCCGGCCTGATCGCCGGGGCCGTCCTCCAGTACGCCGGTGACCAATACCCCTTCCACCGAGCGCAGTCCAAATGCTTCGGCTAGCTCTTCGGTGACATCCTGGCCCTGGATGCCGAGCCAACCACGCACCACCTCGCCAGTAGCGATTAGTTGGCGCATGATGCCTTCCGCCAGCTCAAACGGGATGGCGAAGCCGATGCCGTGAGAGCCGCCGCTGCGGGAAAAGATGGCGGTATTGATGCCGACCAGCTCGCCCCGGGCGTTGACCAGTGCGCCGCCGGAGTTTCCGGGGTTGATGGCGGCGTCGGTCTGGATGAAGTTCTCGAAGGCGTTAATCCCCAGGTGGTGGCGACCGGTGGCGCTGACTATACCCATGGTGACGGTCTGACCGACGCCAAACGGGTTGCCGATGGCGAGCACCACGTCGCCGATGCGGCGCTTTTCCGGATCGCTGATGGGGATCGCCGGTAGGTCGGGTTCGCCGTCGATCTTCAGCAGCGCCACGTCTGATTCCGCGTCGCTGCCGATGATGCGCACTGCCACGTTGTGGCCGTTGCGCAGCACCACTTTGATCTCGTCCGCCTCCTCGATCACGTGGTGATTGGTCAGCAGATAGCCATCCGGTGTGATGATGACGCCAGAGCCGAGACTGGTCTCGCGGCGCTTGCGGGTCTGATCGGGTAGCAGTCTGCCAAAGAAGTGTTGTAGCAAGGGGTCGCGAAACCGTAGCGACTGAGTCTCGGTGGTGATCTTGGCGGTGTAGATGTTGACCACCGCGGGGGCTGCGGTGGCAACCGCATCCGCATAGGAGAAGGGGCCGCTGGCGATGGGGGGCTTGGCTGGTGGTTCTGCCGATGCTTTGGGCTGGTTGAGGTGTGGCGCCTGCGGGCTCGGCTCTCGCAGTCCAGGCAGTAGGAACAGAACCACGATCGCCGCGGCGAGGCCGGCGGTGAGCGATGTCATTAAAAATGAGGCGAGTTTGCGGATCTTCATCGGGGAGGTAATCTAGCAGCCCTTTAATCGGGAACAGGGGCGTGCGCATGGTCGATCTGAATGAGCTGGAATCATACTGCAATGCACAACTCGGAGCGAATGAATTTGATGACTACTGTCCCAACGGCGTGCAGGTGGAGGCGGCACAGCAGGTCCGGCGCCTGATGGTCGGGGTAACCGCCTGCCAGGCGCTGATCGATGCGGCGGTGGAATGGAGGGCGGATGCGTTGCTGGTGCATCACGGCTTCTTCTGGAAGGGGGAGGCCGCGCCGCTGCGAGGCATCAAAGGGCGGCGTATTGCCAGTCTGATAAAAAATAATGTCAGCCTGCTGGCCTATCATCTGCCGCTGGATGCCCATCCGGAGTGGGGCAACAACCGCCAGTTGGCGCGGGTGCTAGGGTTGGAGTCGGCCCAGAGTACCCCCGCCGGCCGGGGGCTGGTGTGGCAGGCGGAATTGTCCCGGCCGATAAGTGGGGTGACGCTGGAGCGGCAGATCGCTCAGGCGTTGGGGCGAACTCCGCTGCATATTGATGCGGCGGAGAGGATGATTGGGAGGATTGGTTGGTGCAGTGGCGCAGCCCAGGGCTTTATCGAGGAGGTGGCGGATCTCGGTCTGGATGCCTACATTTCCGGTGAGATATCTGAGTCGACAGTGCATCTGGCGAGGGAGCGGGGGATCCACTATTTTGCCGCTGGGCATCATGCCACTGAGCGTTATGGCGTGCAGGCGTTGGGCGAGCGCCTGGCAGAACGATTTGCGCTGGAGTTGAGTTTTATCGATATCGATAGCCCAGCGTGAGCTCTTGCTGAGGGTGTTGGTTGGTACTTTAAAGAGTCCTAACATACTGATTCTTGGCCTCTTGCGGCGGAATGGGGATAGGTGTGCCCGCCTGGCAGCAGGCCTGGGTGGAGTGGCATGTCGTTGATACAGAACAGAAGTTACTCGGATTTACCTGCGTCCAGCCTTGACCTGTCGCGGTGCATGTTGGAGAATGCGCGGTCAATTTTTGGGGTTTATTCAGCATATTCTAATGTCCTGAACGGCGGGGCTGCCGAGCTGCCTTGTGGCACAAGGTATTGGTGGTTCGTCCAGAAACTCGGGGAGTAAAAAATGAGCGCAGATGGCGTGGATTTGGGAAAGCGGCGTACACTTACGCTCGCGACAAGTGCAGTCGGGGCGGTTGGCGCCGGCTTCGTGGTTTATCCTTTTCTGGCGGCCTGGTCCCCCAGCGAGAAGGCGAAGGCGGCTGGTGCGCCGGTAGAGGCCGATATCGGCAAGCTGGAGCCCGGCCAGATGATGCGCGTCAAATGGCGCGGTAAGCCGGTCTGGGTCGTGTATCGCACGGAACAGAATCTGAAGGACCTGCCGACTCTGG
Source organism: endosymbiont of Riftia pachyptila (vent Ph05) (assembly GCF_000224455.1). Classification (NCBI taxonomy): domain Bacteria; kingdom Pseudomonadati; phylum Pseudomonadota; class Gammaproteobacteria; species endosymbiont of Riftia pachyptila. The sequence continues at coordinate 3,398 of NZ_AFOC01000045.1, read as the reverse complement.
ATGCTGCGTTGCTGGATCCCGCCTCCGATGATACCGGCCAGCAACCCGACTACTGTAAGAACCCCGCCCGCTCCATCAAGGAGAAATATCTGGTGGCGGTCGGTATCTGTACCCATCTGGGTTGTTCCCCGACCTACCGCCCCGATGTGGCGCCGGCGGATCTGGGTGCCGAGTGGAAAGGTGGCTTCTTCTGCCCCTGCCACGGTTCCCGCTTCGATCTGGCTGGCCGCGTCTACGCGGGCGTGCCGGCTCCGAAGAATCTGGAGATTCCCCCTTACCAATACCTTTCCGATACCAGGATTCAGATCGGTGCTGATGGAGGTGCTTCCTGATGAGCATGATGCAGAACTTCGTCGGCTGGATCGACGATCGTTTTCCGATGACCAAGGTGTGGAACGAGCACCTGGCGCAATACTACGCACCGAAGAACTTCAACTTCTGGTACTTCATGGGCTCCCTGGCGATGCTGATGCTGGTGAACCAGATCCTCACCGGTGTCTGGCTGGCGATGAGCTACAAGCCCGACGCGGGGTTGGCCTTTGCCTCCGTCGAATACATCATGCGTGATGTGGAGTGGGGCTGGTTGATCCGCTATATGCACTCCACCGGCGCATCGGCGTTCTTCATCGTCATCTACCTGCACATGTTTCGCGGGCTGATGTACGGTTCCTATCGGAAGCCGCGTGAGCTGTTGTGGGTCATCGGTGTGATTGTCTACCTGGCGATGATGGCCACCGCCTTCATGGGCTACCTGCTGCCCTGGGGTCAGATGTCTTACTGGGGTGCGCAGGTTATCGTCAACCTGTTCTCGGCGGTGCCGGTGATCGGTCCCGACCTGGGGGTCTGGATCCGTGGTGACTATGTCATCTCCGACGCCACACTGAACCGATTCTTCGCACTGCACTTCCTGCTGCCGTTCGTATTGGCTGCGTTGGTCTTCATTCACATCGTCGCCTTGCACAAGGTGGGTTCCAACAACCCCGACGGCATCGAGATCAAGAAGGGTCCAAAGGGCAACAAGTGGAGCGATACAGCACCGGCTGATGGTATCCCCTTCCATCCCTACTATTCGGTGAAGGATATCGCTGGTGTGGCAGGTTTCTTGTTCCTGTTCGCGGCGGTGATCTTCTTCGCGCCGGAGATGGGTGGCTACTTCCTCGAGCACCCCAACTTTGAACCGGCCAACCCGCTGAAGACCCCTGCCCACATCGCGCCGGTCTGGTACTTCACGCCGTTCTACGCAATCCTGCGTGCAGTACCTTCGATTGCAGGTTCTGCCTTCCCGGGTGTTGTTGCCATGTTCGGTTCGATCCTGGTGATGTTCTTCCTGCCCTGGCTCGACCGCAGCCCGGTTAAGTCGATCCGTTACAAGGGTGGCCTCTACAAGGTGGTGCTCGGACTGTTCGTGGTGGACTTCATTGTGCTTGGCTACCTTGGGACTCAGCCGACCACCGACCTGTACAAGCTGATGGCACAGATCGGCACCATCTACTACTTCGCTTTCTTCCTGCTGATGCCCATCTACTCCAAGATGGACAAGACCAAGCCTGTTCCTGAGAGGGTGACCCAATGAAAAAGCTGTTTTTTGCATTTCTGTTGGCTGCGGCGCCTCTCATGGGGTTTGCCAGTGGCGGTGGCGTACACTTGGATGACGCCGATATCGACCTGAGCGACGAGGCTTCGCTGCAGCGTGGTGCGAAATACTTCGTCAACTACTGCCTGAGTTGCCACTCGGCCAAGTTCCAGCGCTACAATCGCATGGCGAGGGATCTGGGGTTGACCGAAGAGGAGGTCAAGCAGAACCTGATGTTCACTACCGACAAGATCGGTAACACCATGACCATCGCGATGCCGCAGGAGCAGGCGGAAGCGTGGTTCGGCACCGCTCCGCCTGATCTGAGCGTGATCGCCCGGGCGCGTGGTGTGGATTGGCTCTACACTTATTTCCGTAGCTTCTATGTGGATGAGTCGCGGCCTTTCGGTGTCAACAACATCGTCTTTCCCGATGTGGGCATGCCTCACGTGCTGTGGGAACTGCAAGGTCCGCAGAAAGCGGTGTTCCGCACCGAGCAGGATGCGGCGGGCAACGAGACCCATGTCTTCGATAAGTTCGAGCAGATCGCCCCTGGCAAACTGAGCCCGGGCGAGTATGACGATGTGGCGCGTGATCTGACCGCTTTCCTGAGCTATGTCGGTGAGCCGATCCAGATGAAGCGTAAGAGCATGGGCATCTGGGTGCTGCTGTTTATTGCGGCCTTCTTCGGGCTCGCTTATATGCTCAAGAAGGAGTACTGGAAGGACGTCCACTGAAACCGTTGATACGGTAATTCTGAAAAGGGGCGCGCAGTTGTTGTATACTGTGCGCCTTTTTTCGTTTAGTTTTTGCTGGCGGGTGGAATTGCTGAAGCGGTTTCTCTCGCGGTTATTTTGGAGAGGAATCAATGGCGGCGGTTGCGAACAAACGTTCAGTAATGACCCTCTACTCGGATCCCCAGAACCCCTATTGTCACCGTGTGCGGATGGTGCTGGCGGAGAAGAATATCACCTTTGAGATCAATGACATTGATCCGCTCAACATGCCCGAACAGTTGATGGAACTGAATCCATACGGCACCCTGCCGACGCTGGTGGACCGGGATCTGCGGCTGTATGAGTCACGTATCATCATGGAGTACCTGGACGAGCGCTTTCCTCACCCGCCGCTGCTGCCGGTGGATCCGGTTTCGCGCTCCACCTCGCGTTTGCTGATGTATCGGGTCGATTACGACTGGTACCGGTTGATGGATGTGATCCTGGCCGGCAAGAAAGACGCGGCCAAGGCTCGCAAAGAGCTGCGTGAGAGCCTGATCGCCACCTCTCAGGTGTTTGCCGCCAAGGCGTTCTTCATGAGTGACGATTTCACTCTGGTGGATTGCTTGATCGCTCCACTACTGTGGCGTTTGCCGGTGCTTGGTGTCGATATCCCTGCTTCGGCCAAGGGCCTGCATGAGTATGCCTCGCGCCTGTTTGCGCGTGAGTCGTTCACCCAGAGCCTCTCTGAGGCGGAACGCGAGATGCGGGGCTGACAAGTTACTGATGACCTCGAACCGTCCCTATCTGATACGTGCCCTCTACGAGTGGCTGGTGGACAATGCTCTGACCCCCTATCTGCTGGTAGATGCCGATCATGAGGCGGTGGAGGTGCCACAGCAGTTTGTCAGCGAAGGCCGGATCGTGCTCAACATCGCTCCAGATGCGGTGGTGGGCCTAGAGCTGGGCAACGAGTGGATCAGCTTCAGCGCCCGTTTCGCCGGTCATCCGCAAGCGATTCTTGTGCCGCCGGCTGCGGTGCTGGGTATCTATGCCAAGGAGAATGGCCAGGGCATGCTGTTTCCAGAAGAACTGGAGCAGGAGCAGGA
>NZ_AFOC01000046.1:0-27374 GCF_000224455.1 endosymbiont of Riftia pachyptila (vent Ph05) | reverse complement strand
TAACATTCCAGAGACTACAAAAAAGCACCTAAGCCAGCGATCATGCTGGCTTTTTTCTGTCTGTATGCTCCGCCACACTCCGGGAGCATCCCTTAACTTCCGGAGATATATGGGGGCTATTTTTTGGATAGGTCCGTAAAATTCAAACCGCCTTTGCCACGCGAGGTCAATTCGCTTACCCTGGCCTGAAATCTCCTTCCTCTCGTGATTACGTGACCCCACGTCCAATCAGAGAAATCCGATGTCGTGGAGCGGAAAGCCACCCCATTCCCCTAAAATATGGGCGATGAGCTTTACTGTTTTTCGCTCAGTGATTGCCCTAGCGCGCTTTATATCGGCGTCGATAGTCCTGCAAACGGAGAATACCTTTGTGGCGCTCTTCGGCAGTGATCGAGCGGGCGAAGTCCACCAGTGAGTCGCCAGCCAGTTTGTAGCCATTGCCCAGGGCAAGCCGGTACCAAGGCGTAGGCCTCAGCACGATCAACCTCAACCCCCTGGCCGAGCCTGTACATCTCGGCAAAGATGAACTGGGAGCTGGCTACGCCTATCTTCGGCGCTAAGCCGCCAAAGCGCCATCGCCTTTGGTAACCCTGCTCCCAACCAGCCTCACGGCCAAACACCGTCCCCCCATAATAGAACTTCAAGGCCAGCAAGTTTATGGCGGGCACGTGTCTTTGATCTACCGCTGCCTGCCACCATTTTTTTGCGAGTGCTGCGTTCTGATCGATACCCAGCCCCCCCATCATAGAGCTCACCCAGCAGGGTTTGGGCGTTGACATCTCCTGCTTGCGCTGCCTTTTGGCAAGGGCTGCTAGCTTCACTATAACGGGCGTTGTCGAATAACTGCTGACAGGCTTGATGATCGGTTTCGGTCGGACAGAACAGTCTGTGGTAGTGCGGAGATGATAAGCAGGGTGAGCAAGGGTGAAAGGGGGGATGCGGTACATCGAATGATCCTGCCGTCATAAGATTCGGCTTCCTGCTATCAGTCAGAGCAGGAGCATAGGCAAGCAAAAAAGCTCGCGTTTGGATTTTTTACGGAACCACTCAATCCCAAACGAGAGTGGGTTCATCCAAGGCTGCGGCCTGTTCACGCAGGGTGAGGATGTGCTCCCCCCAGAAGTTGGCGCTGCCAAAGTGGGGAAAGGCCCGCGGAAAGGCGGGATCCTTCCAGCGGCGCGCGATCCAGGCAGCGTAGTGCATCATACGCAGGGTGCGAAGAGGTTCGATCAGGTGCAGCTCACGGGGGTTAAAATCCCGAAACTGAGTATATCCCTCGAGTAGATCCGCGAGCCGGGCGCTGGCGTATAAACGGTCTCCAGAGAGAAACATCCACAGATCCTGGATCGCCGGTCCCATCCGTGCGTCATCCAGGTCGACAATATGGGGGCCGGTATCGTTCCACAGCAAGTTGCCCGGATGCAGGTCACCATGCAGGCGCAATCGGGTGACGTCACCGGCTCTGTCAAAGCTGATCTGAATCTGTTCCAGCAGTGATTCCGCCAAGGTTCGGTAGGGTGTCTGCAATTCCGGCGGGATATGGCCGGCTTCCAGCAGATATTGGTAGGACTTGATCCCAAAACTCTCGATAGTAAGACGGGGGCGGCTCAAGAACGCCTGGCTGGCTCCGACATTATGGATGCGTGCCACAAGCCGGCCCAGCTGCTCCAGTTGTTCGGGGTCTTCCAGATCAGGCGCCCGTCCACCACGGCGAGGATAAAGTGCAAAACGAAACGGTCCCTGATAAAACAGGGAGCAGCCTGAGTGGTCCGCAGAGGCGACACCACCGGAATCTCCTGCCGATCCAGTTCATCGCTGAAGCCGTGTTCCTCAAGGATGGCCTTATCGGACCAGCGTTCAGGGCGGTAGAATTTTGCGATGAGAGTTTCACCATCCTCGATGCCGACCTGATAGACACGGTTCTCGTAGCTGTTGAGAGCCAGCAGATGACCATCGCAGGGATAGCCCTGGGCTTCAATGGCATTGAGGATCTGGTCCGGCGAGAGCATGCAGAATGCAGCAGCCTCCTCCTCACTCATATCGTGCCGAGCTTCAGAAGTAACAGCGCAGGAAAGAGAGAGCATTCAGACATCAACAATAGAGGACTCCAGCAGCACCTTGGGATAAGCTCCAACAATATATCAGGGTTTATCTGTAAAAGTTTGTTACATATGGGGAAACAATGCGCAATGCACTCTTGATAAAGGTCGCGTTCTGGTTAGTGTTGATAGGCATGGCAGCGCTGCTGGCGCCCTCGCCGGCTTGGCCCGAGTGGCTAGCGCGAATGGTGTTGTCGACAGGAGTCGCGCTCGGCCTAACCGCAGTTGGCATCAAGCTCTGGGAGCGCCGCAAAGGAGGCTGAGGTGCAAGCGGATCAACCAGTAGCCTGAGTAGAGCATAGTGCCCAGGGAGTAGTGGCAATACAGGGATTGAATGAACTGCCATCTAATCTAGAGGATTTGTGAGATGGGAAAAGCAGTGTTCCAGCTAGATGATGGTTCGGTTGTTTCGCCTTCGCCTAGAAAGGTGAACAAGGATGAATCTGGCTTTTCGCCACAGGCGTTTGCCAAGACCCTGAGCGAGGATTTGAAAGCAAACCGCATTGCCTTGCCAACACTGCCCGATGTGGCGCTGGAGGCGTTAGTGGTAATTAACGACATCGAAAGCAGTGTCAATGATCTGGTCAAGATAATCTCCCGCGACACCGCTCTGACCGCGCGCCTGATACGCTACGCCAACAGTCCCCTCTACCGGGGGGTGAATCCAGTCTCATCGATCAAACAGGCAATTACCCGCATTGGCTTTCAAAAGGTCAAAAGTGCCGTCTATGCAGTCTCCATGCATGAGGTATTCCACTCGCCGAATAAGGCGATCGAGTTGCGCATGGAGCGACTCTGGATGCACTCGGTGAAGATAGGCTCCACCGCCGCCACTCTCGCCAAGACCTATACCGATCTTGATCCCAACACGGCCTTGGTCGCCGGGCTGGTACAGAATGTCGGGCAGATTCCAATCATCACAAAGGCAGCGGACTACCCGGAACTGGTTGAAAACAGCAAGCTGCTGGACAAGCTACTAAGCAAATTACATGGGAAGTTGGGGCAAAATCTGCTCAGGTTGTGGCGATTCGATCCAGCTATTGTTGCTGTAACGAGAGCGCAGCAAGAGCTATATAGCGAGCGGGACGATGAACCAGTCGATCTCGTCGATCTGGTACAGGCCGCCAACATCCTCACCCAGGAGGAGTCCGACCAGCCGCAGACAGCTATCGACCGTGACCGCGTACCCGCCTTTGCACGCCTCGGCCTGCCAGCAGACGCAGTCAGCCAGAGTGCCGCAATGCTCGAGAGCTCAGCCGCGGTGGCGACTGCTCTGTTCTGAACAGGCGATCAGTCCCCCTTTTCCAACAGCGGCAGAATCAGCCGCCCAAACAGCTGATCGTCGATGATCCCCATGTGAGCCCGCACCACCCGACCTTGCCGATCGAAGATCACCGAGTAGGGAATGGTGCCCCTGCGATTGCCCCAGCTGGCGAGCAACTCACGGGTATTTTTCGGGTCGGCCTGTAGTACCGGATAGTTAATCTCGAGCGAGCGTTTGACGTTTTTCAGGCGGCGCGCCTCGTCCATCCCCAGACCAATTATCTGCAGTCCGGCATCACCGTATGATGCCTGATAACGGACAAAATCCTTGATCTCATACTGGCAGGGAGCGCACCAGGTGGCCCAGAAGTTGAGGATGACGACCTTGCCCTGCCACTCACGCAGGTTATGCCAGTTACCCTGCAGATCCTGATAACGCTCATCAGGAATCTGTGGCGGTTGTCCAGGCGCCGCAGCGAGCCCCAAGCCACAGCCCCACAGCAGCAGCGCCAGCAACAGGCTGCGTGATGACGAGGGACGGAGAATCTGTTGCAGCTCTCTCATTCCGGTTTAGCCTGCTGCTTGTCGACCAGATTCCAAACCACCTTGTAGCGTGCCTCCAGTTCGCTCGTATAGCCGGCCATCCGCTGCGCAATCAGCGCCTGACGAACCTTGTCACGGATGCTAGCGAAGATTTTTTGTCCGCCTGGGCGACGTTCCAGGATTGTCACCAGATGGTAACCCAGCGGGGTCTCAATCACTGCGCTAACCTGTTCATCCTCAAGTCCCTGCAGCGCCTGTTCAATCGCGGGATGGCCACTGCCTTCCTTAACCCAGCCCATATCGCCACTGCGGGCCTTGCCATAAGGATCAATGCTGTGCTCTGCCGCCAGCTCAAACAAGCTCTTGCCGTTGAGGATCTGCTCGCGCAGGGCCTCTGCCTGCTCGCGACTTGCAACCACCAGCTGACCAATATGCCGACGCTCCTGGATGCGCCCCAGCTGAGGATTCTTCTCGAAAAAGGCGCGTAGGGTCGCATCATCACCGGCCCACTCCTGCTGTTTCTGTTCGATCAGCATCGCTGGCAGACGCTCCCGGGCAAAGCTGGCGACCCATTCGCTGACATCAACCCCCTCTTCCTCCGCAGCCTTGGCCACCACCATCATCTCAGCACGCTTGTAGAGTTGATTCTTGATCCAACCCGGGTTGCTGGGTGCGCGCGGCTGGTTGCGTACAATATCAGCGTATCTGATCTGGATACCGTTCCCCTCCAGCAGCAGGGTATCGGGCTGCATTCTGCCGGGGACAATCCGGTCCTCGAACAGCACCACTTTATATTTGTCCCGCAGTTGCTGAATGGTCAGATAGCGGATATTGCGATAACTGTCGGCAAGCCAGGCGGAACGGGCACCGGCCAATGCGTCCGGATCATTGCCGAGCTGCTGCTGCATGCTGGCGCTGAGCTCTGCCGGCAGAGTCAGCTGCTCGCGCAACCTGTCCATGTAGTGGCGATAGAGGAGCCCGAGGCGAAAGTTCTCCAATTCAGTTTTGAAACGCTCGCTCTGCTCAAGACCCAGCCGCTCTGCCTCCAGATAGAGCAGGCGCGATACCACCAACCGCTGCACCAGGGTGCCACGCAGGGCCGCCTGATCGCCTCGCTCCATGGATGGGAACTGGGTGGCGAAGGGAGAACTGGCCATGGCGGAGCGCAGGTCGCTGGCGGTAACGGTGAGATCACCCACCGTGGCGAGAATCTGCTCATCTCCAGCACGGGCATCTGCTGAGGCATGGCTCTGGGTAGCGGCCAACAGTACGACGGCGATGAGGTGGTGTTTGAATAGTTTGATAATCTGCATGAGCGGTCCTGTCTGCCACTGAAATGGCAGTTTTAACGGGGTAGTGGAATGGCTTTTAGGCCGTTGAGCTGCAACTCTTTTACAGCAGCCAGCTTACGCAGTGGGCTAGTGTAAAAAAGCGGGATCTAGATAAAGAAGGCGGGGCTTGCGCCCCGCTCTCCTTAATCAGTGGATGGGATTTGATCCCACCGGGCATCCCTGCCCGGCTATTTCCGAGTGCTCTATTGATCACTCATCAGGGATCGCGCCGCCCAGGTCAGGTGCAGATTCATGCATCCAGGAGACGGCTGTGTCGTAATCCTTCATGATCGACTTGCCTTTGTACTCCTCCTCATCCGCAATCCAGGGCACACCATTCTCATTCACCTCATGGCAAGCAGCACAGCGGAAGGGGCCGTGAGAGCCGTCCGGGTTGTACTGCGGAGCCTGGCGATAAGTGGTGATGTCGGTACCCGGGGTGACCGGATAGAGACCATGGATCGACTGATGGCAGGACTGGCAGGCGAGACCCGCGTGGCCCTTAGAGTAGCGCATCAGGCTGTGCTTGCCGGGCTGGTTGATGGGGAAGGCGACGCCGCCCTGACCTTCAACGAAGGGGGCTGCGTGACAATCCGCACAATGAGGTTGACCAGGAGAGAGCCAGTAATCGCGGCCGTGGGTGGCTGCGTCATAAGGAACCGCAGCGGCACCGGTGGCACCTTCAGGCAGCTTCAGCGAGGCGATGTCCACTGCCGGATTGGCAGAGAGCGGTACCACGTTGATATCGCCATCCTCGTCCTTGTTGACCATCGGACCGTCACCCTTGAGCGCGATCACCGCGATGTCGGGCACCATACGATCCTTGGCCCAGGTGTGGAGGATCTCGGACTTGCCGGGAGTATCCTCACCCTTGTCGTTGAGCACCACTTTGGGATCCATCATCGCCTTCAGCTTGTCCATGCTGATGCCGATGCCCTTGGCGATCTCGGACAGGGACTTGTTGCGCAGAGTCTTGCCTTCATGTTTAAAGGCGTTGGTCAGGTTGTCACGCTGGTAGAGTTCACGAGAGAGCTGGCTGTGGCAGTTGGTACACCAGAGGCCTTTGCCGCCCTTGTCATTGCCGATACCAGAGACATTGGCCTGCATCCATTCACCAATGGCATTCAGGTGCTCGGGGGTCTCTACGCCGTCTGTGTCCTTACCAGGATTGGAGTGCACGTCACGTCCCACATAGCAGCCGCCTGCCGCGTCGCGGTTATCCTTATCGGCGTAAGCGTTTTTGCCATCCGGGGTGATCGGATACATATCCATATTGCCGTCCTGACGATGCGACGGATGGCAACCCTGGCAGGCCGCGGTGCGATTCTGGGAGTCAGGCATGGGCACGGCTTTCTGATGTACCGAATGTATCGCCTCAGTCAGAGCTGGAACCACTTTCTCCTTGCCGGTCTTGGGGTCCTTGAACGATTTGGATTGAAGCACGCCGATGACGTTGTCGGCATGACACTTCTGACAGAGCACAGGATCACGACCGAGACGGTTATCCGTAGAACGGCTGTTGGGATTGTAATTCTTCAGGAAGTCAGTGCCGTTGTGATCGTCGTGCATCTCCAGAATGGAGACCGAGGTGGCCTTCAGGTTGGCGATCCAGTCGGAGGCGCCCAGGCCTTTCCAGAATGCCTTCTCTTGCTTGTACAGGGCGTACTTATCGCCGTTGGCGGTTTCATTGCCGTGGCAGTTGGCACAGTTAGGCACATCGATCGGGTTGGTACCAACGAAGGTAATCGGACGACCGTTGTGGCTGTCGAGCACCGGCTTACCGGAGTCAGCATGCATCAGGCTAACCCAGGCCTCCTGGAAGGGCTGGATGTCGGTTTCGACCAGTTCCAGCAGATCCTTGGCGGCGGCAGAATCAGTGAATGGCGTCAGCGGCAGGCCCAGGGCATCCCAGATGCCAGGATTGGTCAGCACGATAGGCACGTTATCCAGCACCGGGGACTTGGTGAAGACTTTAGTGCCAACCTCGCCGGTGTAGTGCAGGTGACCACCATTCAGGGGGCTGGCTACAGCAGCGCCGGCCGGACCATTGTCACGTGGCACCGGGATCTGGATGCCAACGAAGGCCTTCTTCGCGTCTGCGCTGGTGCCTTCCGGGTTAGTGCCCTTCAGGTCTTTGTAAACGTAGAGGTGGGTAAAGTAAGCATTGGCAACGTTCTCATTGTCACCATATTTGCCGTCACCGTTGACGTCGTAGGTGACGTCCCAATACTTCAGCTTGTTGCCTTCAGCGTAGGTATTGTCCACATGGCCATAGGCGAGTTTGAAGCGCTTTTTGCCGTCAACCAGGACGGCGGGATCTTTCTCGTCGGCCTCCAACATCTCCGGATATTTCTTCTTGCCGGTCGCGGTCTTGATCACCTGGGACTGGATTGAGTTGTATGGCGGCAATACACAGCAGTAAGTGAAGTCGAAACCGGTACAATGCATACCGAGTTCGTAGTTGATGGTGATGTTGTAATCGTTTTTCGGCTTGCTGGGATCAGCAGCGACGATCGGCCCCTGATAGCGCTTGAATCCGGCGCTGGCGACATGTTTAACCGCTTTAACCGCCTCTTCCGGCGCCGCCGTATCAGCGTGCTGTTGGGTCGTACAGCCCGCCATCACCGCGACGCTAAGCGCAGTGAGAGCTATGACATTTCTGCCCATTAGGAAACCCCTCTTGGTATCTCGTTAAATCCCGTGCGAAGCGCAGGGATATTGTATAAAAAAGGTCAGACTATGCCCCTGTTATTTACTTCATTGCTGGGGCAAGGGGTTTTGTAACAGAAATAGGGGTTTACTGCAATTTAACTAGAGAATACATATAGTTACAATATTATAAATTGCTTATTTCATGTACTGGCATGCCATGTCTAGGGCAATTCAAACGACCGGGAAGACACCTCAATTTTACGTCGACAGAAGTTGTCTCTCCCAGATCTTTCTGGTATAGATAGCCCCCTTCACCAAAGAGGGTTTTGCAGGAGTCCATGAATGGCCGACAAGAAAGCCACTGATAGCAGTGCTGGTGCGTTTGGCTTCGAACCATATGAGTTCAAAGAAGGCGAAGAGTATATGAATGAGGCGCAGGTGGGGCATTTCCAGCACATTCTGCAAGCCTGGAAAAAAGAGCTGATGGAAGAGGTGGATCGCACCGTGCACCACATGCAGGACGAGGCCGCCAACTTCCCCGATCCCAATGACCGCGCTACCCAGGAGTCTGAATTCAGTCTCGAGCTGCGTACCCGCGACCGCGAGCGCAAGCTGATCAAGAAGATCGACGAGGCGCTGACCAAGCTGGAGAATGACGAATACGGCTATTGCGAATCCTGCGGTGTCGAGATCGGCGTGCGTCGCCTAGAGGCCCGCCCCACTGCAGACCAGTGTATCGACTGCAAGACTCTCGACGAGATTCGCGAGAAGCAGATGATCTAATCCCCCGTCAGCCAACCCGCATAAAAAACCGGCTTATGCCGGTTTTTTCTTTCCCCATGAAAAAAACTGCCAGCACGCCCCGCTACCGAGGACGCTTCGCCCCCTCCCCTACCGGGCCGCTCCACTTCGGCTCGCTGGTCGCCGCCCTCGGCAGCTATCTGGATGCCCGCGCCAACCGGGGTAGCTGGCGGGTACGCATCGAGGACCTGGACCAGACCCGAACAGTCACAGGCACTGCCGATGAGATCCTACGCACCCTTGAGCAGTTCGGCTTTGAATGGGATGGCACGGTGCTCTACCAGAGCCAGCGCAGTGATCTCTACGCCCATCACCTGAATCTGCTGCTGCAGGCGGATCTGGCCTACCCTTGCGGTTGCTCCCGCAAAGAGATCAACCTGGCCGCCAGCCAAGGGATCGAGGGCGCGATCTACCCGGGCACCTGCAGCCGCGGGCTACCGCCCGGACGCCAGGCACGGGCTATCCGCCTGCGCACCTTCGATCAGGCCACCCGCTTCAATGATGCGGTACAAGGCCCACAATCCCAACGACTCGCACAGGAGATAGGCGATTTTGTGGTACGCCGTGCCGATGGTTTCCACGCCTACCAGCTGGCGGTGGTAGTCGATGATGCCTTGCAGGGCATCACCCGGGTGGTGCGCGGCGCCGACCTGCTGCTCTCGACACCACGCCAGATCCATCTTCAGCAACTGCTGGAATTCCCCGCTCCCACCTTTGCCCACCTGCCGCTGGTGGTCGACCGAACAGGACGCAAACTCAGCAAGCAGTCGGGAGATGCCCCGGTCGATGCGCGCAAGCCGCTGCCGGCACTACTGCTGGCGCTCGCCCATCTGGGCCAGCCAATGCCGTCGGAGCCACCGCTCGGGCTTGACGAGTTCTGGGAGTGGGCGATCTGTCACTGGTCGATGGCTGCCGTGCCTAAAAAACTCGCCGCCCTGCCACCCCAACTTTGTTAGAGAGTCTCACCATTCACCCGTTTCGGCTCATCCGACCAGCGCATCTGCGCCAGGGTGGGGCTGTAACGGCAGGAACAGTTGCGCCCCTCGCGCTTCGCCCGATAGAGCGCATCGTCGGCCTGCTTGATGAGTAGATTGAGACTTTCGGGACAATTTTCCTGGTCGAAGACCGTGATGCCGATGCTGGCAGTCACATGGATCTGCTGCTCTTCCCAGTCAATCGGATCATCCCGAATCACTCCATGCAGCCGCTCAGTGAAGTGACTCAGTTCGTCCGCGCCGGTCTCTGGCAGCAGAAAGATGAACTCTTCACCACCGAAACGGCCCAGCATGTCGCTCTTGCGGGTGATATCAAGAAACTGCCGCCCCAGCTGCCGCAGCACCGCATCGCCCCCCAGATGGCCGTGGTTATCGTTGACGAACTTAAAGTGGTCGAGGTCGAGTAGCAGCAGGGAGAAGACCTGCTGGTTGCGTCGGGCGACCTCGAAATAGCTACTCGCCAGATCGAGAAATGAGCGTCGGTTACGCACCCCGGTCAACTCATCAAAACTGGCGAGTTGCCGCATCTCCGCCTCGAGAGAGTGGACCCGAATGAACAGACCAACCAGATACCAACTGACCAGCGGCGCCACCAGCGCAAGTACGATTACCGCGATCGGCAGGGCACGAGGCAAGAAATCCTGCTGAGGCACTCCGGTCACTTCCATCATCACCCAAGCCGCCGTCAGTGAGAGCAGGATCGAGACCAGGGTAATACCCAGCACCACCCAGAAGCGTCCTAGCTTTATGATCAGTTTACGCATCGCGCCCTACTTCTCCCCTGATGACGAGGCGACCTACTGCGCCATCTGCCGACTCAAAGCCCGGCGATCTCCCGCAGGCATTTAAAAAGTTTACGATAGGCTAGCGGTGGTTTCTCCGCCTCACGCTCTTTGCGTGCAGCCTGGATCAACTGCCGCAGACGCTGCCTATCAGCCCCGGGATACTCCGCAAAAAAGCTGCCGAACACCTGACTGTCACCCTCGATAAGCCGTTCGCGCCAACGCTCCAGGGCGTGAAAGCGATTCACCTCACCGCTGTGTTTGTTATCGACCTCATCCAGCACCCGCTGGATCGCATCCATTTCAGCATGCCGAAGCAGCTTGCCCAGGCGACGATAGTGACGCCGCAGCGCACCATGGGAACGAATCCGCTTCGCCTCCTCCAGAGCCGCCTGCAACTCATTGTTCAATGGCATGCGCCGCAGAATCTCCGGGCTCAAACGGGTCAACCGCTCACCCAGCTGCTGCAACGCCAGCAACTCCCGTTTGACCTGGCTCTTGCTGGGCAGCTCCTCTTCAGCCGCCGCCTCGGTCGCATCATCGTCTAAGTCGTTGATTGAATATACTCCACCACAAGCTGAGGCTGCACTCTGCCCCGAAATTCATTCACATCAAGCCGGTAGGCGAGTCGCACCTGCGACGCCAGTTCACCCATCTCCGCCTGATTGAAGGCGATGCCATCCAGCTCAGCGTCGCCCTGCTCGGTACGCAGCCGCAGCTTCAGATGACGTTCACCCACCACCCGTTGCTGCAGCACCTGAAACCGGCCATCAAACAGAGGCGCGGGAAAGCCCTGCCCCCAGGGACCAGCCTGGCGCAGCAGTTGCGCCAGCTCAAGCCCCAGCGCCTCGGCCTCGAGCTCACCATCAGAGAGCAGTTCCCCTACCAGCTCAGCAGGATCGAGCCAATTGGCGGCCTCTGCCTCAAAGGCCTGACGAAAACGTTCGAGATTCTGCTTCGGCAGACTCAGCCCGGCCGCCATGGCATGGCCGCCAAAACGTTCGATCAATCCTGCATGACGCGAGGCGATGCGCTCCAGCAGATCGCGGATGTGCAACGCTGGCACCGAACGGGCCGAGCCCTTGAGGATGCCATCCCCGCCATCGGCAAAAGCGATCACCGGACGATGATACTTCTCCTTGATACGCGAGGCCAGAATCCCCACCACTCCCTGATGCCAGTTGGGATCATAGAGGCAGAGGGCGAGCGGGATCTCGCCCTGCATCTCTCGATGAAGTTGCTGCAGCAGCTGCTGCGCCTGCTCCTGCATCTGCTGCTCGATCTCACGCCGCGTACGGTTGAGCCGATCGAGCTCCACCGCCATCTGCAGGGCGGCCGAAGGATCATCGGCCAGCAGACACTCGATGCCCAGCCCCATATCCTCCAGCCGCCCCGCCGCATTCAGCCGCGGACCGATGGCATAGCCCAGATCGGAGGCCACCAGCCGCGACTGATCCCGGCCCGCCAGCCGGATCAGCGCCTCGATCCCTGGCCGGCAGCGACCGGCGCGGATACGCCGCAGGCCCTGCTCCACCAGGATGCGGTTATTCTGATCCAGTACCACCAGATCGGCCACTGTGCCAAGAACAACCAGATCGAGCCACTCCGCCATGTTCGGCACGGCCAGGCCACAGCGTTCAAACCAGCCCGCTTGGCGCAGCCGGGCACGCAACGCGACCAGCAGGTAGAAGATCACCCCAACCCCAGCGAGATTTTTACTGGCGAAACCATCCCCTGGCTGATTAGGGTTGACGATGGCGGCGGCCGCCGGCAGCTGCTCGCCAGGCAGGTGGTGATCGGTAACCAGCACCGGGATACCCAGCTCGGCAGCCCGCGACACACCGCTGATACTGGCGATACCGTTGTCGACAGTGATGATCAGATCCGGCTGCTGCCTAGCCGCCAGTTCGACAATCTCCGGGCTCAGACCGTAGCCGAATTCAAACCGGTTGGGCACCAGATAACCGACCTTTTCGCAGCCAAACGCCTGCAGCGCCAGCAGTGCCAGGGCCGTGCTGGTAGCACCATCCGCATCATAGTCCCCGACCACCAGGATGCGCCCCTGTGCCTCCAGTACCGACTCCAACAGTGCTACTGCGGCCTCGATCCCTTTCAGGCCGGCGGCGGGCAGCAACTGCTCCAATCCAAGGCCAAGTCCCTCTGCAGTCGTCACGCCACGGGCTAGATAGACCCGTCGCAACACCGGATGCAGGGTTTCGGGCAGTTCGTCTTCACCGTTGGCAGCGGTGCGCTGGCTGATCTTCAATGGGCTCTTCCCGATATGCAAAATCGTGTATGGTCCGCCCTCTGAATTTCATCGGACGAGAGATATGGCTAAGGCCCAAAGTATAACGATGCCGCCGAACTCATGGGGGAGTTTTTGGTCAAAGCGAAGCGTCCCTCGAGAGTTTGTATTGCTGGACCCGAAGTACCTATGGAGATGATGAGCCGATTCCCCCGATGCGCCGCGATGGCTTGGCGCAATCTGCTGTTCCTTCTGTTATTGGTGATGCTGAGCCCGCCGCTGCAGGCAGAGGTCTCGGCGCACCTCTCAAGTTCCAGTGTGGCGCTGGATGAGCTGTTCACCCTCACCATCGTCATCCGGGGCCAGAATGACGCCACACCCGAGCTGTCGAAACTGCAGGAGCATTTTGAGATCCAGGGGCAGGCCCGCCAGCAGAGTGTCAGCATCATCAATGGCCAGGTCTCGCAACAGCGCCAGTTGAGGCTGACGCTGCTGCCCAAGCATCTGGGCCAGATTGAAATCCCGCCGATTCAGGTGGGTAGCGAAGCGAGCCAGCCGCTCAGCCTGGAAGTGAGCGAATCAGCGGCAGCAACCAGCGCAGAGGCCGACTCCCAAGCCTTCATCGAGCTGCAGGTCGATCACGACTCGGCTTATCCTCAGCAGGAGATCATCCTCACCGTGAGACTGCTGATGGCCGAAGGTGTGCGCGGCGAGCAGCTCTCAGTGCCTCAGGCGAACCTGAGCGACACGGTGATCCGGCAGCTTTCCAGCAACCGCTCCCACACTCGGCGTGACGGCATCGAATACCAGCTGGTGGAGCAGCGCTACTCGGTGTTTGCCTATCAACCGGGAGAGCTGAAGCTCGGCGGCGTGAAGTTTCGCGGCAGCAACGGGGGGAGCCAGTCGATCTTCAACTGGCTGCAGAATCCGCAGGCACAGGGCCTATCTGCAAGGCGTGTGTTGCGAATCGTATCTGACGATGTGGCGGTAATGATCCGCCCCATTCCGGCGACGTTCACCGGCAAGCACTGGCTGCCAGCCAAGAACCTGCAGATCGTTGAGAACGGTGCGGGCAACAACGAGTCTGTAATCTCCGGCAAACCGCTGCAGCGCCAGATCATGCTGTTTGCTGACGGCCTCACCACCGCCCAGCTACCAAATCTGGAGTTCGAGCTGCCGACGGGGTTGAAACAGTATCCCGACCGGCCACAGTCTAAGGAGACTCCCAGCCCATCGGGTATCTCGGCCAGCCGCACGCTAAGCCTGACCCTGGTCGGCAGCGAGGCGGGGGAGTATGAGCTGCCGCCCATCGAGATCCCCTGGTGGAACACCGAAACCGACCAGCAGGAGATCGCCCGTCTGCCCGGACGCAAGATCAGGGTGTTGGCGGCCTCAGGCACAATAAGCCCACCCCCCTCCACAGCGCCTCGATCACCAACACCTCAAGAAGAGGCAGAGCCCGAGAGGCCAGCTGTCGCAGCTGAAACAAACGCATCCGGATCCACTTGGCTGCTCTGGCTGCTGGCTATCGGCTGGCTGGCAACTCTGGGGGCCTGGTATCTGAGCCAGCGCCACGATCCCGCTCAGAAGCCAGTCAATGCGCCTACAGTACCTCCGACAGCGCCTCCGACTCCTGAAGAGCAGTTACTACAGCAGCTCCTGAATGCCTACCGGCAGCGTGACCGGGAGGCGGCGCGGATCGCCTGGCTGCGGTGGGGTGAGGCGCAGTGGCCGGAGCAGCCCCCCAGCAATCTCAACCGACTCAGCAAGCGCTGCAGACCTGCAGTGTCAGCGGCGATCAACGCCCTCGACCGAACCTTCTACGCTCCACAGGCGGATGATGCGTGGATGGATTATGACCCTGAACAGCTGTTGAAACCCCACAACCGGAAGGCCGCTGAGCAGAAGCAGGAAGCAGCGCTGGTGCCACTCAACCCCTGAGGAAGGTCACTCCTCCTCCCAACCCCCATAGTCAAAGGTAATCTCTTCGTCCGGCTCGATGTCGCGCAGGGCGTAGAGGTCAAAACCGTCAAACTCCGCGTTGCCCTCATCCTGATGGTTGAGGTAGCGCAGCAGGTTGCGACCACTGCGACCGACTGGCTCTTTACCCTCTTCAAACACCCAGAGCACGTAGGTACCATCGCGTTTTGCCTTGGGACCTTCATAGGTACCGATATACTCCCCCTCACTGATCGCCTGCTTGGCAAACAGGCCGACGCCGTGAATTGTTGAAGCGGCTTTATAGACCCGGGAACCGAGTTTGCTGTGTTGTTTTTTTGCCATCGGAGAGTGTTGTTCCGGTTAACGAAGCGAGGCCAGATCAACCGGAGCGTTCGATTGGGCAGGCATCACCATAGACCGCCATGATCGCCTGCAGCTCTTTCAGCACCGCAGCACGGCCATCCAGATCCAGATCGCGCACTTCTGGCAGCACCACACCAGCGGTTAATCGCTTGATATCTTCACGCACCGAACTACAGCCCTTCAGGCAGAGTTGCTCCACACTTTGATCAATCTTTGCAGCGCTCACGTTCAGCTACCATTCATCCAGTGGGCGGAGAATTATAACCAAAGCCTGTGGCATTCTGATAAATTCCCAGGAACTACAGTAGCAATCCGATCTCTAACCCGGTTGAATAGCCGGTTTCTTCGTCAAAACAAGCAGGGTAGAAAAAATGACTTGGAGCAGACGTCTCTTTTTGACCATCGCACTCATCGCTTTTCAATCTGTCAGCGCTGAATGGGGAGAGGGCTGGGATCCAGTCGATCCTCCAATCCCTACAGGCAAGGCCGACAAGGTCGAGGTAGTAGAGTTTTTCTGGTATGGCTGCCCCCACTGTTTCGATCTCGAGCCAGCGATGGAGAAATGGACGGAAAAGCTCCCCGCGAATGTGGAGTTCCGTCTGATTCCAGCACCGCTCAACCCGCGTTGGACTGTGCATTCCCAGTTTTTCTATGCAGCAGAGGCTCTTGGCGTCTTGGATCAACTGCATAAGCCACTCTTTGATGCGATGCACAAAAAACGCCGCAAGCTCTACACCAAACAGGCACTGATCGATTTTGCCGTGGAACAGGGTATCGATCGCAAGGCATTCACCGACGCCTGGAACTCCTTCGGTGTACATGTAAAGGTGCAACAGGCACGCAAGCTGGGACAGCGCTTCGCCCTGGACGGCGTACCCGCGGTGGGTATCAACGGCAAATATAAGACCAGCGGCAGCCTTGCCGGCACCTACACCAAGATGTTCAAGATCATGGATGAACTAGTTGCCAAAGAGCAGGCAACTCTCAAGCCTTGATCTGCCCCATCACCCATGAGCCCTTGGCTAAGAAGAACTCCCGATAGCGAAGGGCAAAATCACCCACCACCGACTGGGCCACGGAGGGCCTGTCGAGCAATCGGCGTTGCCAGGGTTGCAGCAAGGGCGGCACAAGCTCCCGCCATTCCGGGCGCCACTCCGCCATCAGCGCGATACGCATGAACAGCGGGGCATAGGCCACATCGATAAGCAAAAAACGCTCGCTCTGGCCAAATAGGCGCTCTGCCACAGGATCAGACAGGCGGCTAAGACTCTGCTGAAACGCCTCAAGTTTTTTCTGGTAGTCAGTTTCATCCTTGGCATGCAGAACCGATGCCTGATCCAGCAGCAGACCTGAGCCATATTCGATCCATGCTTTATGCTGCGCTCGCTCGAGGGGGCCCTCTGGCTGCATTTTCGGTGCATGAACTTGATCGAGGTAATCGATGATCACCGAAGACTCAAACAGCAGGGTTTCATCCACTTCCAGCAGCGGCACTTTGCCCAACGGGGAGAGCTGTGCAAACCAGTCAGGGGGCACTGCCAAGTCGATATGTTCCAGTGAGAAATCGACCCCCTTCTCTTTAAGCGTGATAACGACTCGCTGGGCAAAAGGGCAAAGAACAAAACTAATCAATCTCAGGACCATGGCTCCTCCCGCTACTTTGGCTCTTTTTAGCATCTATTCAGAGGTGAGTCATGGGAATCCACCAGCCGATTCGAACCATCCGCGCAGAGTCTTCCAATCCATCCAACTGTGAGCAACTGAGGATTTCATCGACACCCTCTTTTTCTTCCAGCCACCGACACGGAAGAAAGCTAAAACCCCATCACAAAAAGGTGACCTGAAGAAAATTTTCCCTTACGATCAATCCCCTACTACAGTATATTCAGGCATGTTGGAAATAGCGCTGGAGATGCTTCCAACGAGGGATCTTGCGGACCGGAGCGGGCTGGACCGACACCTCGAAGAACAACCCAAACCACCCAGGATCACTCTGTTGGTTCGCGAGCAGCAGAGAGGCAATGACGGGAAGAAAAAATCTCTAATGAATTAAGACTTCCTGACGACAAACAGTTTGTAGGCGCCCAACTCTTGAGTGGTATCATTGTCCGGCGCAGTAGATTCTTATCCCTTCGTATTGAACGAGACCACCGCAATCGGAGTGGGCAAGGTTTGGATTGGCGGGAAAGACTAGGGTGAAGGCCCTATTCCCAGAGCGAGAGATCCTGTTACGCGATGGCAAAAGCAAGCCGAGTCGGTTTCAAAATTCCGGATCAGATCAAGCCCGACACAAAACCCTTCTATGCAAATGCAAAAGAAGTAAAAGTCTGGGCTGAACGACTTCCTGTCGCCAACATCGGTGAAACATCCCGTCGTGTATTCAAGGCACTGATGGAGTTCAATCGCGCGCTCATCCCTCCCAAAGAGCGGATGATGAGTGTCGAGGCCTTCCGCGAACCAGTTCGTTACATCTGCTCCAACCTCGAAAAACACTTCATCAACGTTGGCTTTCCCCTGTCGGGCAAAGCACGGAAGATCGCCCTGCTAAGCCGTGAGCTCTGTGACGAGCTTGCCACCGCCTACAAGTGCGTGGTGGAGGACCTACTCAACTCGGCCAGCGACAAGTCAGACCAGAAGGTGCTGGGCGTTGCGATTCACAGAGCAATGATCTATCTGTCAGCGGTCCTGCATCAGTCCGCACTGGTTTACGAGCCCTACCCCTCCAGAATCTGGCGGGAGTTGCACACACTCCACCGGCTTGCCCGCCGCTACAGCCTCCATGCACTTCCGGTCAAAGACATCGTGGAGGGTGAGCCCGAAAGCTCGACCATTGAACAGATCTACCTGCGGGTACTGCTTTACGCGCTCGCTTCTCCCTACAAGCTGCGCCAGGCAGACAATCGCTATCTCTACAAGGACCTGATGGAGTGGAGTCAATACGCACGCCTCTACAATCAGGGCGAGGCGCCGCCAGAGGCCTGTTTTGTGGTTCGGCAGGATGCAGATCTGCAGCCAGCCCACCATTCGCTGATGGAGGTTTCAGCCGAACACCGCATTCTTTTGCTGGATACGCGCCAATTGATCGAGAAACTCCAGGACCATTTCGACGATGAGCACAGCAGCTTTGCCGACAGTGGACTGCTGATCGGCGCAGATCGTTACTCCAAAGGCTTACTTCAACAACTGATCAGCCTCTGGACTACCGCCCCCCAACGCGAGTTCGTCCGCACCAAACTGAATTTCGAACTACGCATCGCAGTTGGGCTCGCAGCAATCTATGGCCTGTTAAAAACAGAGGAGGCCTCCTCCAAGGCACAGAATGCTGAGCGTCTACAGGAGGATATGAACTGGATCAGCAACAAATTCGACGGCGACAGTTCACTACAGCCGCCACCGGATAGCGCCACCTCTGGCTTTACCCTGATTCCTATCGACACCCCTCGCAAAGATGTCCGGCGCAGCGGTTTTGAGGAGTTTGGCCCCAACTCGCGAGATGAACGCGAACCTGAACCGGTCGAACCAATCTGGGGGCAAGCCACCACCACCAATGCATCCATCGATACTCACATATTCCGCACCGTCAACGAGAGTGCCGGTGGTTATTGTATCGACTGGCGCGGCAGTAATCCCCCCGCCGTCAAGGTAGGGGAGCTTATCGGCATACAGTCTGCATCCAGCAGCGGCCAGTTTGGCGTGGGGCTGGTTCGCTGGATGAAAAACATCTCAGCCGACCGTCTGCAGGTTGGCCTGCAGATGATCGCGCCAAATGCCGTTGCCATCTCCGCCCAAGCAGATGGCATTCCCAATGCGCACCCCCATGAATGCCTGCTGCTGCCTGAGGTCGGAACTTCCGGTCAACCCGCCAGCTTCATCGGACCTGACTACCCCTTCAATGTCGGCAACAAACTACTGCTCGATAATGGCGGCAATCAGTACAAGATAAAGCTTACCCGTCTACTGGAGTCGACTGGTGCAATCTCCCAGTTCCAGTTTACCTACGTGGATCATGACACCGGCGACAGCCATGACCGGGAGATCAATGAAGACTCAGACTTCGAG
This sequence comes from endosymbiont of Riftia pachyptila (vent Ph05), assembly GCF_000224455.1. Lineage (NCBI taxonomy): Bacteria > Pseudomonadati > Pseudomonadota > Gammaproteobacteria > endosymbiont of Riftia pachyptila. Next base: position 8,300 of record NZ_AFOC01000046.1, on the reverse strand, counting down.
AACATCTGGTCGGTCATATAGAATCACTCATCAAAGCCGGCCAACTTGTACCAGCGCCGCGCCTCCTCCGGATTTTTCTCCACCCCCCGGCCTTCCTTATAGAGCATGCCGAGCGTTGCCTGGGAGCCAGCTAACCCCTGCTCAGCCGCCTTCCGAAACCAGAAGACCGCCTTCTCTTCGTTCTTCTCGACGCATTCGCCCTCAAGATACATGAAGCCCAGGCCGTGCTGCGACATGCCGTGCCCAGCATCTGCCGCCGCTTTCATATTTTTGTAGGCCATCAGCTCATTCACCACCATACCTAACCCATTTTGGGCCATGATCGCCATGCGGTACTGGGCCTCTGGATTACCCTCCTCCGCCAAGGGCGACAGGAGCTTGACTGCCCGATCGAAAAACTTCGTCTCATAAGCCGCAATGCCACTGCTCAGTTCCATATCCAGACCGTTGTCGATATTACTCATCTTATTCCTCTTCTGATCATAACTATTTCGATCCACCAAGCCCGCTCTGCTACTAAGAGCGCATCGCAACTCGATTCTGGACCCAGGCACAGATCTCACCGCCAGGCAGGTATAGACCAAATTCAAACAGCGGGGAACTCCGCCCTATGCGCTCCAGCTCTTCGCCGATCTGCATTTCAATCCCAGGAGGAAAATCGAACCGCAACTCAAGATCCGCCACTCCAGGACGACGGAAATCGATCTGCAACTGTCGGGTCCAGACCGAATAGCCAGGAAAGATGCGGTTGCAGGCCAGCGCTGGAACCGGATCCGCCAGTGCCGCTATCGCTCCACCAAACATACTTCCGCCAGGATTGCAGTTATGTCGATTCAGCGGCAGCAGGATACGCGCATCCCGTCCCCCGCGTCCCAGCTCTAAAACCTTTACCCCCATGCTGTGGAACGGGGCGAAGCGCTCGAGACGCCGTTCAGGTGAATTGTGTGACCCACTCAGCAGTTTACTACGCGTCATATCTGTTTATATCACTCAACAAGGCAAATAGATCCGCCCAAATCTCATGGGTTCTTCAGGAAAGAATGATCGACGGCTGCACCAGTCTAGCAGACTGGATCTGATCATCTCCGATACTCAACCCTTGGGGCAGATGATCTCTGTTATCTACTATTAGGGAAAGAAGAGCGCTAACCGGCCAGCATCAACAAAATGATGAACGGAATCATTCCTCCCATAGCCACCCCGCAAGGAAAATGCGATGAGTCTCAAGCACCTCCCCTTTTTTACGGGTGGATCCAGAATCGCTCTGACCCTCGTTTTACTCCTGCCCCTGCTAGCACCTGCCAGCCAAAGGGATCCGGCAACGCCGGCAAACGACGAACAGCGCAGCATTTTTATTGCAGCCGAAGCCGCCCTGAAGGCCGGCCGGATGAGCCGCTACAGACAACTTAAGCAGCAACTCAAAGACTATCCACTCTACCCCTATCTCAAATACAGTGAACTGCAGCGTTCCCTGCACTTGCAATCGGCTGCCGCGGTCCAGCGCTTTCTGGCAGAATTCACCGACACCCCCCTGAGCGAACAACTGCGCAACAGATGGCTGCGTTTATTGGCAAAAAACAACAGATGGCAGCAGTATCTCGACTATTCCACCCCATCTGACGGCAACATAACGCTTCGCTGCCATCGTCTCAGGGCTCTGATCGAAACCGGCCAATCGGCACAAGCATTCCAGAAAGTAGAAGATATCTGGCTCCACGGCCGCTCCCGCCCCAAGGCTTGTAACCCGGTTTTCAAAGCCTGGCAGGAAGCTGGACTCCTGGATGAGGACTTGGCCTGGCAACGCATCGAACTAGCCATGAACGCCGGCCAGATCCGTCTGACCCGCTATCTGCGGCGATTCCTCAGCGAAGATGAGCGCCCCTGGGTGGAATTCTGGATTGAGATCCACCACAAACCTCAGCGCCTCATCAACCATCCCTATCTAAAGAAAACACACCCCTATCGCAACGCCATCCTCGCCCATGGGATCCGACGCCTCGCCCGCCACAACCCGAAGCGGGCCTTCATGCTCTGGCAGGCTGAACGCAAGCACCCCGGTTATAGCGACGAGCAGAAGCTCAGTGTTATCCGCACCCTCGCCACTCATCTGGCCAAACAGCCTGGTGATGGTCTTGAGACACTCTTCGAAACAATCAAGCCAAGTCTCAAACTCGACCCCACACTCTCCGACAAGCAGTTCCGCATTGCCCTGGAACGACACAACTGGGAGCGGGTCATCGGCACCATCCGACAGCTGCCACAGCCTGAGCAGCAGCAACAACGCTGGCGCTACTGGATGGCGCGCGCACTGATTGAAATTGGCCAGGAAAAGAAGGGCGTGAAACTGCTAAAGGATCTGGCAAAGAACCGCAGTTACTATGGCTTTCTCGCCTCCGACAGGCTCGGCAATCCACTCAACATGGAGCATGAATCGTTACAAGTGGATCAGGCTGAGCTGGCGAGACTCAGCCATCTGCCCGGCATGCAACGAGCCCGGGAGCTTAAGATACTGGGGCGTCATCTCGAGGCGCGTCGGGAGTGGAACTTTGCCCTGCGCGGGGCCAGTCGCTCACAGCTGCTGGTGGCAGCGGAGTTAGCCCGACAGTGGGAGTGGCCATCCCAGACGATCTTCACTCTGGCGAAGATCCGCCACTGGAACGATCTTGAACTGCGCTTCCCCCTCGCCTATCGCAGCCTGATCAACCAACAGGCAGAAGCACTCAATCTTGAGACCGCGTGGATCTTCGCCATCCTGCGGCAGGAGAGCGCCTTCGTCCCCGACGCACGCTCCAGCGCCGGCGCGCTGGGCCTGATGCAGTTGATGCCCTTCACTGCCAAAGCGGTTGCCAGAAGGCAGGGGCAGCGCCTGATGAACAAGCACGAGTTGTACCAGCCGGAGACCAACATTCGCCTCGGTGCCAGCTACCTCGACAGCGTATTTCGCAAGATGCAGGGGAATCCGATTCTTGCCACCGCCGCCTACAATGCAGGTCCCCACCGCGTGGCGCAATGGCTGCCCAGCCAGGAACAACCGGCGGATGTCTGGATTGAAACAGTGCCTTTCAGCGAGACTCGTGAGTATCTCAAGCGGGTGATGGCCTACACCATGATCTATTTTCACCGCCTGGGCGATACCCCGGAGCAGTTGCCAGAGATCTGGAGCCGGCCGATATCGGCCAAGACCTCAGATCAGGAGAGTTGAACGGGGTATTAGCCAGATGTGCCGGTACTCGCCACCCGGCTCTTGGTGCTTAACTTGGAACGTACCCGCGCGATCACTTTCGGATTGGTGATCACCTCATAGAACTGACGCCCTTCCGGATCCAGGTCACCGGTCACATCTCCCTCCCAAACCATCACCGGCGCCTCCCTGACCACCAACCAATGCGTCGCTCCGAGCCGGTCGAGATACCGTCCCACATGATAGTAATGGGGGTTACCTGCCTTGTCCCTGATCCGCACCCGATGCAGCGCCAGCTCTGACTTCAGCTTGAGAAATGCCGGCGAATCGAGCTCGATGCCATTCACGTTGTAACGCAGCAACTTCGGCTTGGCATCTTCCGACTGCTCGGTTAACACCTCCACCCGATGTTCCTTGTGGTGTTTCCAGTGCACACTGCGGCGCAACTCAGCAGAACAAGAGGAGAGCCGGTCGGCCTGATTGATCGCCGGGGAGATCATGATCTTGCGGCGCTCGTCATAAAGGTAGGCCGGCGCGTCGTTACTGAAGGCCATACCAAGCCCCAACTCGAGTTCTGGCAGGCCGTGCACCCGGTTCTGCGTATTCTGGGTATCCATCACTGAGAGAATTTTACGCGCCAGACCGCAGGCGTTCGCGACCGCCAGCGATTGCAGGGATGCCCCATCATAGTCGAAGATGGTGAGGATCAGCGCATCACCCTCGACAAAAACCTTCTGCGCACCAAAATCTCCCAGCAGCTTGGTAATCGGTCCGAAAAAATTCATGCTGAAGTGAGTCGCCGGATTGAGGCGATTCGCTAGCAACTGGCGAGTGATCTCGGTTGAGCCTCTGACATCCGCCTTGAGGATGACATGCGAGCGGATCTTCTGCCCCTCCGGCTCCACCTCCGCCCGCAGGGGAAATTCGTAGAGCGAACCATTATCACGGGAGAGCTTGATCTCCTCCGGCACCGTCAGCAAGCGTATCTGGCTCATCAACTGATTGGCAAAATAGGCGAGCTTGAGATCCCGGCGAAAACTGAGGAAATCCCGCAGATAACGGATCACATACTCTTGCTGACGTAGCGTAGACATACGCCGGATATGATTGGAAACCATATCAAGGGTTTTGATCGTCTCTCCCGCATCAAGGTTCGGTGAAGTGGCAGCAATCCGGCGCATCAGCCTACGACGGGGAATGGTCCCTGCCAGATAGTTATAGACCTCACGAACCGGAACCCGGCCCTCAAGCTGATGATAGACTCGCGGGGTACGGTAGGCAGCAATCGCTCGCCGAGTGATACCTGCCTTCATGAACCGCTGGAACAGCTCTGTCCCGATGCGTTGCTGAAACTCCGGCCAGTGTGGGTCGAGCCAGGGGACGATGGTCTCCTCATCAGACGGTTTATCCGAGAGAAACCAGCCACTCCTGACCGGATGAATCAACATTGTGATGTTATCCGGTGCATCCAGCCAGGAGACCGAGGGCCCAGTGTACTCCTCCTTCTGCAGCGCCCGTTCCAGCAGTCGCTGCCCATCCAGAAAACTGTTGAAGGCACCATCCTGTGAGCGGTCGTAGATCTGCAGCTTACTGTTGCCGTCGGGCCGCCGCGCTGGTACAGCCACTGACATCGCCCAGCCTGGCAGATAATCCCCAAACAGCTCGCAGAGAATGCGGTTGGTCAGAGCGAAGTAGTTCTCCTCGTCCTCATCGATACAGAGCAGCGGGTAGTGATTCATGAACTGGGATTCACAACTGAACCCCGACAGATGCAATAGCGGATTGAACAGCACTAGTTTGGGGATATCCCAAGAGACGCCTAGCACTGATTTACGCAACTTGCGCAGGTTGGTGGACTCTAGCCGCTGTACCACTTTGAAAATCCGGCGCAGCGTCCGATAGCGCACCCCAGGCTCCAGCTTAGCCAGTGCAACCAGCCTTTCATGGAGTTCCAGATTGCGGCCAGATAGCTGGGTGGCGAAACCTTCCGCATCCAGCTGCAGCTGGTTGCGGAAGTTCTCCAGGGCGCGCCCTGGCATCTCCAGCAGCATTTTCAGAAGGATCAGATGGAGTAGCTGAATGACCTCTGGCGCGGAAACCCGATCATGCACCCGCTCGACGGCGACTTCCATCAAGCCGCTGTAGATTTCCCGGAAGGCATCGAAATCTTTTGCGGTGGGCTCCACCCCCACCTCGCCCCAACCGTTGGCGGCCAAGTCCTCGTGGACCATACGCCGCACCAGTTCAGTGGCGGAACTCAGAACCTTTGGACTGAGAGCAACATCGATATGCTTGTTATCGATGCCAATCTGCAGACGGTCAAAGCGTACTGCAGGACGCGCAAACCGGTGCAGAGGTTCTAAAAAGACCTCCCTCTCCGGTTGCCAGTGAAAAAATTTGTTCAGTCGTGCTCCCATCGCCCCGAACATTCCAAACGTCTGGAGATGTTAACCCATTGCCTCGCTTTTTTCCCGAAAACATGAAGCAGTCCTCAAAAAGAGACCTTAACTTCCTGAGGTCTATAAAAAAGCCGGACACCCACTCCAGTGAAAGCAAATTCCATGGAATCAAGGACGATTATAACAAATAGCTTTGCCTCAGCCCTGCTCGGTGTGGACTATCTCGCCAGCATAGTGGCAATAAGACGATCCTCCAGCTCGATGCGAATCGCGATCTCCTCCCCCAGGAGTGACATATCTTCAGAGAGGTGATCGAAGCTCAACGCATGGTCTGAAATATCGTATTTATCGTTGAACGCCACGGCAGTCTCGGTGGCCTCGACAAAACCGGGATAGATCTCTTCAGCAACGTGCAACACCTGACTGCGCCGTTCAGTACCGTCACTGATCTTGCCAAACACCTCAAAATGACCGAACGCCGTATAGTCCACCAGAACCTGACAAAAATTCTGTAGCAACTGTTCCAGGGACTCGGTACGTGCATAGGGCTCCAGACCCGCCACCTGGCAGAACAGCACCAACATCTGGCGCCGCTCCTCCATCAGGTTGTTGATCATTCCCTGGGTGCCGGTGCGCCGCTCCGCCGTCGCCTGTTGCTGAGTGCTCATAGTCACCTCGCCTCTTCCTCTCTGCTCGTCAGCTGCCGAGCGCTGCTCAAAACAGCCCACCCGCCATTCGACCCAACAGATCCGCTGTTCAATGGGTATAAATAGTCTTCAGCATGGTGAGAACAAACCAGCCCATTCCCACGAAACCTACCGAAATACCTAGTTTTTTTGGTTGATATAGCTAACCATCATTAGCTCCCGCTTACAAGAGCAGGCAGCATAATCTAAACTCCCCCCCACAACTCCTGACAGACAGAAAAAAGCGATGAAACCGCCCAGCATAACCTCAATTATGACGATGCTCGCACTGCTCTTTGCTATCCCGGCAGCAGTTGCGAACGATGCATCCAACACCATGGCGCGCGCCATGATCACGATGATGGATGCCATGGGGAAGATCGCCAACCAGTACAACCAGAAACGCAACCCGTTCGACAATGCGTTACCCTACAACAACAGCGCCTTCCGGCCACTGAATCCTTGGCAATCCCCATACACCACTCCCTGGGGGACGGGCTATCCCGCCACCATCAACAACCTGCCGGGGGGCAGAGTACCAGGGCAGTGGTCAGGCTATGCGCCACCTGCAACCCCGCTGCAGAGCCTCCCGGCAGTCAGTTATCGTTCTCCTCTGGACGGGGCCTGGAAGGGGCGCGGCGGTGAGGCACTGTTGATTCTCAATGGGTACTTCCGTATCTATGCCGATGCAGAACATCACCGGGATGGAGAGATCCGCCTCGACGACAGGCATGTCTATATGCGGGTCCCAGGCTCCGACTCGGTAAAAACCTACGAATATGCTCACCATGATGGCAACTTGGCGATGCGTAGCCAAGAGGGCAGACTCCTGCTCTACCGCCGCATGCCTATCTCCCTGCCGGACTTTCCGCAAACGACAAGCCAGGCGCCATTCCAATCCTCACCTCAAATAGCGCCTCAAATAGTCACTCAGCCGGCACTGGAGCCATCCATTCAGAGACCAGATCAACCACTAACTAAACAACAGCCTGATACTGACGAAGAGAAGGAATAGCGCAAAAATACGTTTCAGCCAGTAGGGCGACAGACGATGCGCCAAGGAAGCACCAGCAGGCGCCAGCAGCGTACTGGTCACCACGATGATTAGCACGACCGGCCAATAGACATAGCCACTGCTCCCCGCAGGGAGACCAGCAGCACCCCAACCAACCCAAACAAAGCTTAGAGTTCCTGCCAGCGCAATCGGCAGACCGCAGGCGCTTGAGGTGGCAACAGCCCGACGCACCTCAACTCCTCCACCATTCAGATAAGGGACCGTCAAGGTGCCTCCGCCGATCCCAACCAGCGCCGAGATAGCACCGATTCCCAACCCCACCCCGCTGTTCTGCCAACGACTGACCAATCCATAACGCGTCTCTAGCGGCGCCTCACGAAACATGCGGAAGGCAACAATCAGCAGGAACAGAGCAAACAGCCGACGCAGGCTCTCCCCCTCCAGACCACCCGCGATCATTCCACCCAGCCAGGCACCCAGCAGGATCCCCGGAGTCAACGCCAGAAAATATCTCCAGACAACGGCCCCACGACGATGATGGGCACGCACTGCGGCTATCGAGGTAAACACAATCGTCGCCAGCGAGGTGCCCACGGCCATATGCACTGAAAGGCCCTCCTCCACCCCTAACAGAGGCAGACTCCAGATCAGCACAGGCACAATCACCAGCCCGCCACCCACGCCAAACAGTCCGGCCACGATACCGACCACAGCCCCCAGAAAGAGCAACAGCAGAATGCTATCGACAGAGAACAATGTGATAAAACTCGACATAACCTTCCCTATTACCTATTGTCTCGGCGCGGCGCTAAGGTCACTATTCCCGCATCTTGGATTGGGCCACATTATTGCAGTTTTAGAGTGAGGTTCGGATGACCAGCAAAAGAGTCTGTATTCTCGGTGGAAGCGGATTTGTAGGGCAACATCTGGTTGCCCGACTCGGCAACAAAGGCATCAGCAGTCGGGTCATCACCCGCCATCCGCAGCGCCACCGCCAGCTAAAAGTGATCCCTGGCACC
>NZ_AFOC01000047.1:0-27086 GCF_000224455.1 endosymbiont of Riftia pachyptila (vent Ph05) | reverse complement strand
CTGCAGGTCACCGCTCTGGGGAGCTTGCCAGAAGTCGTTGAGATCAGCGAGTTCATGGCCTCCAATGCGACCACCCTGGCAGATGGTGACGGCGACTACGAGGACTGGATCGAGCTACACAATGTGGGTGTCGATCCGGTGAATCTGGCTGGTTGGTGCCTGACCGATGACGTGGCGGTATGGAACACCTGGTGCTTTCCATCGGTGAGCCTGGATGCAGATGGCTACCTGCTGGTGTTCGCCAGCAAGAAGACGGGTTCGGCCGTACCAGAGGAGCTGCACGCCAACCTGAAACTCGGCAAGAGCGGTGAGTACCTTGGGCTCTATCGTCCCGATGCCAGCCTGGCGCATGCCTATAGCCCGAACTTCCCGGCGCAGTCAGATGACATCAGCTATGGCGTGAGCGACGCTGGCCAGCTGCGCTACTTCGCGATCCCGACCCCCGGTGCGGCAAACGGCGCGGGTCTGAGTGATGCCCTGAGCTTCGATGCCGCATCGCTGAGCCTGTCGGCCCAGGTGGGTGATGCGACAAGCGTCCAGGTCAACCTGTCGAGCCTGCAGGGAGGGGCCAGTGGCTACGCACTGGCAGTGGATGATGGCGGCCTCGGCTGGTTGTCGGCAGTCGCCGCCTCGGGTGAGGATGATCTGACTCCGGACCTGCTCGATATTACCGCCAATGCCGCGGCTCTGGCTGCCGGCAGCTACACGGCGACAGTGACCGCCAGTGCAGCGGATCATGCCTCGGCGGTGCTGGCGGTGAACTTCACCGTGAGCTATGGCGGTAGCGTGCTGGAGACGGTGGAGATCAGCGAGTTCATGGCCTCCAACGCAACCACCCTGGTGGATGGCGACGGCGACTACGAAGATTGGATCGAGCTGCACAACACGGGTGCCAGCGCGGTCGACCTGCTGAACTGGTGCCTGACCGATGACAGCGCTGATCTGTTTCAGTGGTGTTTCACTGAGAGTGTGTCGCTGGCGGCTGGCGGGCATTTAGTGGTCTTCGCCAGTGGCAAGTCGCCCGCGCCGGTCGGTCAATACCATACCTTGTTCAAACTGAGTGCTGGTGGTGAGTATCTGGCACTGGTGCGCCCGGATGGCACGATCGCCGATGAATACGCGCCTGCGTATCCGCCGCAGACGACCGATGTCTCCTATGGTATCGATGATAATGGCGCGGAGGCCTTCTTTCTGATGCCTACGCCAGGTGAGGCCAACGGCTCAGGCGGCAGCAGTGGTGAGCCGCTGAGTCTGAGCGTGGAGCGCGGTTTCTACGATGCGCCGTTCCAGGTCACAGTCAGCAGTGATGATTCGGTGGAGCTGGTACGTTACACCACCGATGGCAGTGAGCCGACCTTGAGCAACGGGCTGGACTATACCGGAGCGGTGGATATCACCACCACCACGGTGCTGCGGGTGGCTGGCTTCAGCTCGGGTGTGATTGTCGGACGCGTGCAGAGTCACAGCTACCTGTTCCTGGAGGATGTGATCCGCCAACCGGCAACAGTGCCGGGTTATCCCAATAACAGCTACAGCCTGGGTCAGGGTGCGGCGGTTCACGACTACGAGATGGATCCGGATATCGTCGACGATCCGAACTACAGTGGTTCGATGATCGCAGCGATGCGTGCGGTGCCGAGCATGTCTATCTCGATAGACCCGACGGATATCTTTGGTGGTTCAGGCTTCTATGAGACCGAAGATATCGAGAAGGCGGTTTCGCTGGAGATCCTCTATGCGGATGATCCGGGGGCCAGCCATCAGGCCAATGCGGGCATCCAATCCCACTCGCATAACCGCCTAAAACGTTCGCTGCGGCTCAATTTTCGAGCTCTCTATGGCGACGCCAAGTTCAAATCCGACCTACTCAATCGGGCGCCGTTGAACGGTGCAACTGCAGACGGAAAGTACGACAAGCTGATCCTGCGCGCTGGCAACAATCGCAGCTGGGCACGCAGCTGGCATCCGGATGAGACCACCTATACGGTCGATCAGTTCTACCGCGACACACAGATCGCGGCGAGTGGCCATGGTATGCGGGGTACCTACGTGCATCTCTATATCAACGGTCTCTACTGGGGGCTCTACAACGCCACTGAGCGGGCGGATAAGCATTTCCTCTCCAGTTACTTCGGTGGCGCAGATGAGCACTGGTTCGCCGCCAATCATGGTCTAGTACACGACAACGCGCCACCCTTATCGGGCGATCCGACCCGCTACAACTACCTGACCGAGACCCTGATCTACCGTGATATGAGCGATCCGTTCAACTATGCGGAGCTGCAGGACTACCTCGAGGTGGATCCGTTCATCGACTACCTGCTGGTGAGTTGGTGGTCGGCGACCAACGACTGGCCGGATAACAATTGGTATGCAGGCAATCGTAATGAGACTGCGCCGGAGGATACCACCGGACTGATGTATTTCGCCTGGGACGGCGAGGCCGCCTGGGATACACCACAGGACTTTGGCAATCCCAGCGGGAAGGCCAAGATCCATCCGGCGTTTCTCAGTTCGGAGGATGTCAACAGCGTGGGTGATGCGTTTGTGATCGCCCGTATCTGGCATGCGGCACGGCAGAATGCGGATTTCATGGCGCGCTTTTCCACGCGGGTCGATGAGCTGACGGGGCCGGGTGGGGTGCTGGACGATACAGTGGCCCGGGCGCGCTGGATGACTCTCACCAACTTTGTGCGCGAGGCGGTGATTGGTGAGTCGGCGCGCTGGGGTGATGCGGTGGATCCGAACGCGCCGCGCACCCGTGATGGGGCCTGGCAGCAGGAGGTCGACAAGATCTATGACATCCTGGGCGGCAATGCTGCCGAGTTGCGCAGCCAGCTGGCTGCGGAAGGCTTCATTCCATAACAGAAAATAGTGCCGGCGCGGCGGTGAGCTGGGAGCTCTGGTTGAATTAGAGATTTCCGTGGGCCAGGGATGGCCCCGCAGTTCGATGGTGTTACACCATGGATTTTGGGGTAGGAGGCAAACCAGGTTGGCATCGCAGTCTGCTATGAGGAATCCAGGATGAATTTATTCAGCCCCTTAGAGGGGCGGGAGAGACAGTCCTGATTTTTTTCAAGGAAGGCGCAAATAAAGATGGAGCCGATGGGTGAGGGCGAGCAATAACACTAAAGCGGAACTTGTGTTGTTGCAGGTGAGTAGGTGCCTATCTCTCTGCTGCTTTTCACGTATTCAGGGGGGGCGTTATGCTGGATTTCATCACCGTTCAGACGTTTTCAGAAAATGCCACAGTGGTCACGTTGATCTATGTGGTGTTGTTGTCATTTGTATTGTCTACGCTGGTGGCGGTCACCTACGAGAAGACCTATCGGGGCCTCTCCTATTCGCGCAACTATGCGCAGACATTGATACTGATCTCTATCGTCGCGGCCACTGTAATGCAGGCGGTGGGTGATAGCCTGGCGCGGGGTCTGGGGATTATGGCTGCCATGGCTATCATCCGTTTCCGCACCAATTTTAAAGATCCCCGTGACATTGTGTTTATCTTTGCCTCGCTGTCGGTGGGGGTGGCCAATGGTGTGTACGGCTTCAGCATTGCCATCGTCGGCACCCTCGGTTTCTGTTTGGTGGCGTTCCTACTCTATTGGTCCCCATTTGGCCAGACCTCCCTGTTCGATGGCATGGTGCGTTTCAGCTTGGAGAATCACTCTGAGAGCAAGCGTCGCCTGGAGGATGTGCTGGCACACTTCTGCAAGCGTTTCACCCTAATCACTCTGCGGGACATGTCACAGGGGAGCCGCCTGGATTACGCCTACCAGGTGAAGCTCAGGCGTGGCAAGGATCGAGATGACTTCGTACATGAACTGAAGGCGATCGATAGCATCATGGGCGTGAGTTTCTACATGCAGGAGGCGACGGTCGAGTTATGAGTGGCAATAAGAAACTCTTCTTCTCCTGGAGCTTCACCTTACTGGCGGTGGTGCTGATGACACTGCTCTACCGTGGCGAGACCACCCAGTTTTTTGGCATCGCTGAGAGCCGTGAGCAGGTGATCAGCTTCCAGTATCCGGTGGCAATACGCCGGCTGCATGTGGTGCCCGGTCAAGAGGTCAAGCAGGGAGATTTGGTGGCGGAGCTGATGCGCGCTGATCTGCTCACCAAGATTGCCATGGCCGACTATCAAATCGATGTACTCAGTGCGGAGCGTTCTCTGCGTCATGAGAAGCTCAAGTCAGAGTTGCAGAGCCTGCGTGCGCAGCAGGCGGCAGAGCTGGTGGAGATCGACTACCAGATCCGCGAACTGGAGTCGCAATACAGTATCAACCGCAAGTTGGTGGGTGAGGAGAGATATCTAAAATCAAAATCCGGCGAAGAGGCCAGCAGTCCACTGCGTTTAAAAATTGCAGGGCTCAAAGAGAAGCGCGCACATCTGCTTCAGTCGCTGAAGCCAAAAATGGATAATCTGCGGGGTCAGTTGCAGGGGCGTGATCCTCTGGATGCCAAGATCGAGAAGCTCAAGGCTAAGCGCCGCTCCCTGGATGCGGCGAAGTCCGAACTCTTCATCCACTCACCTTTTGACGGCATGGTCGGCTCGGTTTTGTTTCGCGAGGGTGAGGACGTCGCACCATTCAAACCGGTGATCACGCTGCATGGCAAGACCCCTTCCTATATCAAGGGCTATATTCACGAGGACGTGTTTAATAACGTCCATGTGGGTCAGCAGGTGTGGATTAGTCCGGCCTCCAACAGCGATGAACCTATGGCGGGGTACGTCAAGAGTGTGGGGTCGCGCATTGTCGAGTACCCCGATCGCCTCAAGCGCCACCAGAACATTGCGGCCTGGGGGCGCGAGGTGCTGGTCAGCATCGGTCAGAAAAACCCCCTTCTGCTGGGTGAGAAGGTGGTGGTGTCCGCACAGCGGGAGCGCAATCCGTGGATCGCCATCGCCAGTCCGTTTTTGCCGTTTATATCATCGGATCCGCAAGAGCTTGTCTATAAAGACTCGACACGCCTGGCTCAGACGGTAGAGGCTTCCGGTGCCCTCTACCTGTCGGACATCGACCGTTATCTTGTTATCAGCGATGAGAGTAAGGCGAACCGTCCGCTGCTTCATCTGGTGACGCCCCAGGGCAAGATCGAAGAGGATCTGCAGCTGGTGGGGGAGACAAAGATCGATGACATGGAGTCGATCGCTTCAGATCGCCGCTTTATCTACATCGCCAGCTCCCAGTTCTACAGCAAGAAGGGCGAGATAAACCCCCGTGGTAATAAACTGTTGCGTTTGGTGCGCCGCGGCAAGGTGTTGAGCCTGGATGCCGAGGTGCTATTGAATGATGTGCTTGCACAGGCCGCACAACAGGGAGGGGATGCGGAGTGGGCTCTCTACCTGCGTCGTGCTTTGGTGGAGAAGAGTATGGATGTCGAGGCGATGTTTCTTCCCCGGGAAGGTGAGTTGGTTTTGGGCTTCAAATCCCCGATAGATGGGGATGGCAAAGTGGTGTTTTTGGTGATTCGCGAGCTGGATACCCTGTTCGCCACCCAGCAGTTGGCGCCGGAGAATGTTGCGATTTGGCGCAGGGTGCCGTTCCGCGACCCAGTCACTGGAGCCTTTGCGCAGGTCACCGATGCGCTCTATCTACACGACAAGTTGTATCTGTTGACCCACTCCAGGCGTGGCGAGCGTGATAACAGTACCCTGTGGCGCTTCGATCCAGAGTCGAACGAGTTAATGGTTCTCAGGAATTTTACCGGTAACAGAGCCGAGGGGCTGGCTTATAACTCCGCACGTGACCGTTTTCTGATCGTGTTCGATGGAGAAGGCAAGGCCAATTCACATTTTACACACTACTCACAGGGTACTTGAGCATGCGGGTGCCTCAGAAAAATGGTTGTTACCTTCGCTTATGCTGGCATTTTTCGGTGATCTGTTCGGTGTGCTTTGCCAGCCTGGGAGTGCATGCCTCCCCGCCGGATATTAATGCATTTCTCCTTGCTGCTCGCGAGGGGGTAGAGGTGCTGGATGTAGAGGAGAGCTGGCGTGGCATGGCTTCACTCAAGCCAGCCTCTATGCCACTGGAGGACGTGGAACTGCGTATGGAGTTCGATAATGGAGGCGTGTCGGAGGGTGACTATGTCGTGCGCCTGCACCCCCGGTCGTTTTCCCGTATGCAGGCGGAGACACAGCAGTGGCAGGCACGCGAGACGATGCTGGAGGCACGTTACCGCAGCCTGTTGAGTGAGGCGCTGCGCGAACGCTACCGGCAACTGTTGGAGACGATGCGGTTGAGCCGGGAAAGAGATCTGCAGGAGCGGCGTATCACCTTGCTGAAGGAGCGGATCAGCGCCTATCAGAGCCTTTCAGAAAGCCAGGAGTTTCGTTTCGCCAAGCTGCTGGAGAGCGATCAGGATCTGGCCCAGGCACGCCTGCAGCAGATGCGACTGCAACGTGCCTTGAAGACCCAACAGGAAGCGCTGCGCCAGCAGGGTGTGAGCATCGAAGAAAAGCTGGACGACAGCTGGCTCAAGAGTGTGGCTGGAGTGATGCAGGCCATTGACGAGATGCCGCAGCTGGATGAAGCAGCACAGGCAAACCCCCTGTTGACAAGTAAACTCAGTGCGGTGCAGGTGGCGGAGACGCAGCTGACGAAGCAACGCGCTAAGCAGGGCCTACAGTTCAGCTTTTTTGATCTTGGTTATGATGCTGCCAAGGAGAACTCCCGCTCCTACTCTATCGGCCTGGGCATCAAGATTCCCTTGGGCACTGCTGCTGATCCAGGGTTGGCCGAGGCCCGTACCCGATTGAACAGCGCCCGCCGTGAGCAGCAGTTATTGCAGCAGGAGCTACCGCAGCAACTGCACATGGTCAGGGTCGAACTGCAGGAGCTGCAGCAGGCTTATGGCTTGGTGATGGATCGCCTGCAGGAGTTGGACGGTATTGGGGATGATCTCGCTAGTTCGTTGATGATCTATCGTATCTTCGAAGATCGTCTGCAGTGGAAGCTGGAGGAGGCGAAGATCCGCCAGCAGATCCTGGAGCGCTATGTGGATCTGTTGCACCTCAGCGGGCAGCTGGCCCGTCTGCCATTGAAGAATCATCTGAGCAAACAAGACGATCAGCTATAGGGGGTGCCATGAGTATCGATGCGCAGCTGCCACCACGTCTGGAACGCTACGAACTAAAGTATGTGATTCCCTCCTGTCTGGTGGAGCCGGTCTCTGACTATGTGTTGGCCTACTGTGGGTTGGATCGTCACTCGGAGGCAGCTGAGGACAACTTCTATCGGGTCAACAGTCTCTACTTTGATTCCCCCAACTTCCTGTTTCTGCGCAACCGCATGTACGGTAAGGACAACCGCTTCAATATGCGTGTCCGTTCCTATGGCTGGGATGCGCTGCCCCCCTATTTTCTGGAGATTAAACAGAAAAAGGCCAATGTTGTTATCAAGTACAGAGCTACCCTGAGCGAGGGGGAGTGGCCTGGGATTCTCAACGATCCGGCTTACCAGATCCGGGAGGATGAAACGAGCCTCGATAGCGACAATAAGTCCCTGTTCCTGCGACTGGCCACCAGTTACGCGGCTGAGCCAAAGATTCTCACCCAGTACCGTCGGCGCGCGTTTGCCTCTGTCGTGGATGATTACGCCCGAGTGACCATGGATATGGATATGCGCTGCTACTATCAGGAGGCGTATAATCTACTGCCAGACCCTCACCGAATGGTCCCGTATGATGATGAGACCATCTACGATTGGGGTGGTGACCCAGGCAACAGCGTGATCCTGGAAATCAAGTGCCACCCCACCCAAGTTCCCACCTGGGTGCTTGATCTTACCCACCACTTCCAGCTCTATCGGCGCAGCTTCTCCAAATATAAGACCAGCTTGCTCTCTACCCTCTCTCGCGACAGCTGTCCGGATATAGGTGAGCGCTATTCATCGCTGTACACTTAATCCTCGCTTTAGGGGGGGGATCTGATCGACCTCTGGCTCTACATCGCCCAAGCCAACCCGGCTGCTGCCGATCATCTGCTTGCTGAGAACCCGGAGCTGAGACAGGCCGACCAGGCCTCGCTGCGGGTTTCCGGTATCTATCTGTGGGGCGCGCTACCTGATGCTCTACCAGGTGATCCCATGAGGGATTGAACTGGTCGTGTGGTGCAGCAGGGTATGCGGCTATTGAGCTCGCTGTAGATGAAGCCATGTGGCGGTGGGTCAATCCAGACAACCGACGCTACTACCAGGCCGATCTAGTGCAGGATCCGCTTGGTGACTGGGGGGTGGTCGGAGCTTCTCTAGCTTGGCCTGCAACTGTTGCAATCTCTTGCATGCAACACAGTTTTCGGCCGCCGGCTGGTGCTGTCTGATGCGATCCAGCTCAGATTAGCAGAAAGAAGCTGATCGCCGCTGCAGTCACCAGGCTGAGGGTGGTCAGCGGCGTCACCAGCATAAAACCGGTGCCGAGCATCAGGTAGGTGGTTTCCACCACCAGAATCCCTATTGCAAGCCCCAGTGCCCGAGGTGCACTGATCCAGTGGCTGATACTGGCAAACGAGATCAATGCCAGGCCGAGCAGGGCGGCGCCCATCATGCCGGCAAAGGCATGGTTGAGCGGTTCGGTACTGAACAGTCCGGCCACCTCCTGCGGGGCAACAATCAGTATTACACCCCAGATTCCGAGCATGGTGATGGTCAATCCGTGTGCCATTTTTTTGAAGGGTTGGGAAGCCATTTCGATTGTCCGGGTTGAGAGTGGAGCGCCCATCATAGCGTTTCGTTTTGCCGCTTCCAGCGAGCATGCTGGTTTTTTCCTCTGTTTGGCATAAAAAAACAACCATTCCACCCTGGATAGGGATAATAGGAAACTTCTACCTATATAGGGGTAAACCACTATCTATATCTGGAAAACATTATGATCTGAATCAATGAGTCCTCGGTTATCGATGGACATGGAAACAGTGTGGAAATAAAAATCCTCAGTATGTGGTGCGTTAAGAGGGCCCTGAAGGCGTCTGCTCGAGCAGGTCCATCCAGAGATACCTAAAGATAACGAATAACAGCACTGCTCTCTCCCGGTAGCTTCATCGCCGGAGTATCAAACGCTGACGGAGTACTGAATATGGGTTGGAAGATCCCACGCCTTTCGCGGCGTTCATTTCTCAAAGCGAGCGCCGGTGGCGCGGGTGTCGGGTTGCTTTCTCCAGTCGCCGGGTTGGTGAGCCAGGCCGCCAGTGAGGACGGTGAAGTCGAGACCGAGATCACCCACAGCATCTGCAACTTCTGCTCTTCGCTCTGCAACCTCAAGGTGAAGACCGAGAAGCGTGGTGCCAGCAAACGTATCGTCAAGCTGGCCGGCAATCCCGATTCGACCCTCAATCGGGGCAAAATCTGCGCCCGCGGTCAGTCGGGGCTGCGCCAGATCTACGATACCGACCGCATCAAGACGCCGTTGATCCGGGTTGAGGGGAGCAAGCGGGGTGAGTACAAGTTTCGCGCCGCCAGCTGGGAAGAGGCCTGGGACTACATCGCGCAGAAGAAGACCAATGCGGATATCAAAAACTGGGAGTGGACCATGGTGGGGGGCTGGACCTCCTGCGTCTTCTATATGAACTGGGCGGTACCATTCGCCATGGCCAACGGCATCCCCAATATCATCGCATCACCGATGCAGCACTGCGTCACCACCGGTCACCTGGGCACCGACTCGGTCACCGGCAACTTCAACATCCACGACGAGATCCTGCCCGACTTCGATAACGCTCGTTACATCCTGTTCGTGGCGAATAATGCCTCGATCGGTGCCGTTTCCACCTGTCGTATGGTGCGTTTCGCCCAGGGCCGCAAAAACGGCGCCAAGGTGGTGGCGCTCGATCCGCGCCGCTCAGAGACTGCTGCCAAGGCGGATGAGTGGATCGCGATTCGCCCCGGCACCGATCTGCCCTTCCTGCTGGCGATGATGCGGGTGATGATGGAGGAGGGCTACTACGATGCGCCTTTCCTTAAGCGTCACACTAATATGCCGTTCCTGCTCTATCGGGACGATGCCGGAGAGTGGCAGCCGCTGGTGGATGATGAAGGTCGGCCGCAGGTGGTGATGGAGGGTACCCGCGAGCTGCGTACGCTGAAGAAGTTCAGCAACGACAACCGCACCGATATCGAGGGGCGGACCTTCTGCCCTGACCTCAAGGCCCCGGAAGGCCTGCAGGTGGACGGTAAGGCGGTACAGACCGTGTTTCAGGCCCAGCTGGAGGAGTTGCACGAGTACACCCCGGAGTGGGCCGCTGTCTCCACCGGCATCAAAGCCGAGACCATCGAGCGTATCGCCCGGGAGTTCGGCACCAGCCGACCCGCCATCATCGATCCTGGTTGGCACGGTGCCCGCTTTGGCAACATCATGATGCTGCGTCGGGTGCAGGCGATGATTCAGGCCCTGACCGGTGGCATCGACACCATCGGCGGTTGGATCCAGGCCGCCGAGTATCGCCACAAGGCCAAGGAGATGTTCAAGGCCTACGATGCGGGCCATGAGATCGCCGCGCCGATGGCCAATCTGGCTGGCATGCACTTCGCCAAGATGGTGATCGGCGCGGTCTCCAAGGGGGAAAACTTCTCCCACGGCAAGCCAGGCTGGACCTGGGCCTGGGCCGCGCAACAGAAGGAGGCGGGGGAGCAGAGCATCGCGCTGCCGGTGATGACCGACACCGGTTTCCGTGAGTCGATAGAGGGCAAGGTCAACTTCAACGGTGAGCCCTACCTGACTCGTGCCACCATCATCAACGCCGCCAACCCGGTGCGCCACTACTACCCCGATACCTACTGGAAGGAGTGTCTAAGCCACGAGAATATGGAGCTGGTGGTGGTGATCGACGTGCTGCCCTCGGATACCGCTGCCTATGCCGATGTGATCCTGCCCAATACGACTTATCTGGAGCGAGATGAGCCGGCGGTCTACGGAAACGGGGTTAACCAGGATCTGGCGCTGACCACTCGTTATGCGGCGATCGACCCACTCTACGACACCGAAGAGACCCCGGACATGCTCTATAAGCTGACCGAGATCATCTCCGGCGAGACCGAGAGTTTCCTTGACTGGATTGAGACCCTCACCGGGCTGTCCAAGCTGCCGGTAAAGGCGCACTGGGAGGAGACCAGGCAGATCCACAAAAAGGGGAGCTTTCTCGCCGCCTGTCGTCGTGTCGCCTTTGAGCAGGCAGCGAAGAAGATCCACAAGTCGGCGGCGGAGTTGGATCACACCCTGCGCACTAGGGGGGTCTACCATGAGGAGGACAAGGTGCGTCTAATCGAGCACGCGGGCATGCCGCGCAAGATGCCGGTGCCCACTGACTCGGGTCGTATCGAGTTCTTCTCCGGTCTCATGTACTCACTGCGTTCCGCCGGGCGAACAGAACCCAACTTCAGCCCGCTGGCCACCAATGTGCCGATCAGCTGTCGCACCGGTCGCAACATGCACGAGCCGCTGGCGGAGGATGAGTTCTACTTCACCTACGGTAAGACGCCGACCGTCTCACACGGCTCCACCAACAGCAACAATCCGGTACTGGCGGCGATCAACCGCTTCAAGAACGATATCTACAAACACGTCTGGATCCACCCGGAACGAGCCGAGGCGCTCGGCATCGGCCAGGGCGAGCGCATCATCCTGAGCAACAGCCTGAGTGGTCAGCGCGCCGAGGGCAATGCCTACCTGACCCGGCTGATCCGGCCTGACACGCTCTTCATCTACTCCTCATTTGGCGTGGAGAACCCGGCGTTGACCCAGATCCAGGGTGAGGGCACCGCCACCAATAAGCTGATCCCCTACCAGGTGGAACCGGTGGTGGCGGGCTTCAAGTCCCAGGAATTCACCCTGCGTGTGCAGAAGGCGTAACGGAGGCTAACAACAATGACTCACTATGCAATGGTCATAGACCTGAATACCTGCGTCGGCTGCAACGCCTGCATGGCCGCCTGTGCCATCGAGAACCAGACAGCGGTTTGGAAAGATGAATGGCGCACCCATGTGCACGACACTGAGATCGGCAGCGGTTCCGACGTGCATCGCCGCTTCTTTCCGCGGCTCTGCAACCACTGTGACAATCCGCCCTGCATGAGCGTCTGTCCCACTGGTGCTACCTACAAGATGGATAACGGCATCGTTATGGTGGACGAGGATCTCTGCATGGGTTGTCGTGCCTGCGCCATGGCCTGCCCCTATGACGCCCGCCGCGCCGTCACCTACGACGATGTGGAGAAGGGCAAAGCGTTCTACGGCGAAGCCTATCGCCGTGAACGGCCCAGTGTCGACAAGTGCACCTTCTGCGAACATCGGGTCAAGGAGGGGCTGCAACCGGCCTGCGTGGAGACCTGTGTCGGCTCGGCACGCATGTTTGGCGATCTCGACAACCCGGAGGATCCGGTCACCCAGATGGTCGCCAGCGGCGTAGCTCGACCACTGATGCCACACCTGGGCACCCGGCCCAACGTCTACTACATCGACGATATGAAGAGGAGGGGTTGAGATGGACGCCACCATGAACTTCTACACCCAGGATATCTGGACCTGGTGGATTGCCATCTACCTCTACTTTGGCGGACTTGGTGCGGCCACCCTGGCGGTGACCTTCCTCACCGACATGTACCTCAAGGCGCACCGCGACCTGGTACTCTGGGGTGCCTTTTCCGGCATTGTGCTGTTGAGTCTGGGCTCCCTGATGCTGTTCATCCATCTGCTCGACTACAGGGCAGTGATCTATGTGCTCAACCCGATGATCCTCTTCACCAAACCGGATGCATGGATCGCCTGGGGCACCCAGTTTATCGTCTGGATGATGTTCTGGGGAGTGATCTACGCGCTGCCCTATATGTATCTGACGCCGTTGTTCGACAAGATGCCGGTAGTCGGCAAGTTGCTCGATTTGGCGCTGGTGAAGAAGATCGCCGAGCTGTCGAGCCGCTTCCGCAAGGTGGTGGGCTGGATGGCCACCATCAACGGTGTCGGCGTGGCGGTCTATACTGGCCTGCTACTGCAATCCTTCCCGGCGGTAGCGCTCTGGCACAACCCCGGTGTGCCGCTGCTGTTTACCGTGTCGGCCTTCTCCACCGCGATGGCCTTCTTGCTGCTGATCATGTACACCATCATCAAGCGTGAGGAGGACGAGCATATCCGCCACTTCTACGAGCGGGTCGATCTGATCCTGATCAGCGCCGAACTGGTGATCCTGTTCTCCTTCTACCACTACATGTCGTCTGGCAACGAGTCGGCGATGCACTCGGCGCGGCTGCTGTGGAACGACTTGGGTTGGTTGATCGGCTTCATCGGCTTCGGCCTGATCGTGCCCTTCTTTCTGGAGCTGCGTGGGGTGCTCAAGGGGTGGGCCAGCCATCTGCCGATCATCACTGCCTCGGTGCTGGTGCTGATCGGCGGTTATCTGCTGCGCCACTACTTCATGTATGCAGGTGTCTATGCCTATCCCTGGTGATGAAATGAGACGATCGGGCGAGCAGCTGCGGCTCTTGGCCGGGCTGCTCTCCATGCCCGACCAGGATGCGCGGGAGATCATCCAGGGCCTGGCCGAACAGCACCCCTGGCTCGCAGAAGCGGCGGAGGAGCTGGGTAGCACCCCGCTAGAGCAGTGGCAGGGCGAATACACCCGGCTGTTTATCAGTGGTTTCCCCAAGACCGCCTGTCCCCCCTACGAATCGGCCTACCGCAGCGGCACCATGCAGGGGCCGACGGTGGCGAAGCTGGAGCGGCTCTACGCGCAGCTGGGGATGCGCTCCAGTGAGATGCCCGCCGACTACCTGGGGGTGATGCTGGAGTGCGCGGCGCTGCTGGAGGATGGGCAGCAACGACCGGAGTTGCGACAGCGTCTCTGGGACGAGCACCTCAGCCGCTGGCTGGCCGATTTCGCGAACGATCTGAGCCAGCAGAGCGAGCTGGCGCTCTATCGGGCACTGGGCCTGCAACTGCTCGGATTGAGCGCGGATAGGGCTGGTCATGAGTGACCCAGGTTGGCTGCTGTCCGGTGTGCAGTTGGAGGAAACGCCGTTTCTGCAGGCGGTGATCGATGCCCATCAGACGATCTACCAGGAACACTTCGCCGATGAGCTGATGCTCAACCACCAGCTTGGCATCCAGCTGCGTGCCTACCGCGAGCTAGACGATTGGCGGTTGCTGCTGATCCTCACCCCCTGGATGCTGTCGCGGCTGATCTTTCCGCGCTCTGATCCCGGCATTCCGATCCCGGCGGATTGGCAGCAGCAACAGCTGGAGGAGACGGAGTACCAGTTGCTGGGTCCGGCAGTCGAACTGGCGATGCTTGGACAGAACCAGCGCGCCCACCTCAACTACCATCCACAACTCGGCCACTATCTGCTGCAGCCCATCGCCCTCAACATGCTGCAGTACGACTCCGCCGAGGCGGTGTTCGAGGCGTGGAACGAGGTGATCACCACCCGTGACCAGAACATGAAAAAGCTGCAGCGCGACTGCCCCTGGCAGAAAGAGCTCTCACGGCGTGAGTTCTTTGGCCGGCTGTCGCGCTAGCTGCGCCGGTTTAGGCGCTCTTCCGAACAGGCGAGGTTGAGTGCTGCGCCCCTCTCTGGCGTCGACTCAGCTGAGGGACGCCGCCTTTCTGTTGCTACTGCCTCCAGGTGCTGCTGTTTCTGAGAAGGCTGTCGGCAACGATGGCCTTGGCCCCGTCAGGTCCGAGGAGATTGGTGAGCGTTGCAAAAGAGATGGGCGAGCAACACCAGCAGATTTTGCATGGCGGGGTACTAGTAGGGAAGGTTGCCTTCGGAAACAAGACCGGCTAAGTGTTCATATTCAGACGATAATCTGCAATTCGCCATGGACGGTGCGACGCTCCTCCTGGAGCTCGGCCAGTGATCGATCCATCATCTGGCGGGAGAAGGGGTCGATGTCGAGACCTTTCACCACCTCCCATTTGCCCTGCTCGCAAATGCAGGGCATGCCGAAGACCAGACCCTCAGGGATGCCGTAAGAGCCATCGGAGACGACGCCCATGGTCACCCAACGGCCTGAGGAGCCCAGCGCCCAGTCGCGTGTGTGGGCGATGATGGCGTTGGCGGCCGAAGCGGCGGAGGAGAGTCCGCGCGCCTTGATGACGGCGGCCCCCCGCTGGCCGACCTTCGGAATGAACTCGTTTCTGTACCACGCTTCGTCGATCCGCTTGGATGCTTCCCGGCCGGCGACGCTAGCGAAACGGATGTCGGGATACATGGATGGAGAGTGGTTGCCCCAGACTACCATCTGCTCTACGGAGTCCACCGGCTCGCCGACCTTGCTGGCGAGCATGGAGATGGCTCGGTGGTGATCCAGGCGCATCATCGAGCTGAAGTTTTCCCGCGGCAGGCTCCTTGCCGTGTTCATGACGATCAGGGCGTTGGTGTTTGCGGGATTGCCGACGATGGTCACATGGATGTCGCGGGACGCCGCCTCCTCCAGCGCTCTGCCTTGCTCGATGAAGATCTTGGCGTTTTTCAGCAGTAGATCCTTGCGCTCCATGCCGGGGCCACGCGGCAGGGCACCGACCAGTAGGGCATGGTCGGCGTCCTTGAAAGCGGTTTTGGGATTATCGGTACCGATAATATCTGCCAGCAACGGGAAAGCGCAGTCCTCCAATTCCATCATGACGCCCTTGAGGGCCTGCTGGGCGCGTTCGTGCGGCACTTCCAGTAATTGCAGGATGACGGGCTGGTCCTTGCCCAGCATCTCGCCGGCGGCGATGCGGAACAGCAGTGCGTAACCGATCTGGCCTGCGGCACCGGTAAGGGCGACTCGAACGGGGGCTTTTGCCATCAGGATCTCCTTGCAGAACAGGATGAATGATCAAGGGATCGCATCCCGAATTTCCGAACTGATATCGTCACGGGGGAATGCTCACGAATTCCCCCGCGACTGACATCTGCCGTTTAGATATTGGCCAGAATGGCCTCTACACTTGCTTTTGCATCGCCGAACAACATGCGCGTGTTGTCCTTGAAGAACAGAGGATTCTGTACCCCGGCGTAGCCCGTGGCCATGCTGCGCTTCATAACAACGGTCGTGCCCGCTTTCCAGACTTCCAGTACCGGCATGCCGGCGATGGGGCTGCTCGGATCATCCTGCGCACTGGGATTGACGATGTCGTTGGCGCCTATGACCAGTACCGCATCTGTATCGGGCAGATCGTCGTTGATCTCATCCATCTCTAGGACGATGTCGTAGGGCACTTTTGCCTCGGCCAACAGGACATTCATATGGCCTGGCATACGCCCCGCCACCGGGTGGATAGCAAAACGCACATTGACACCCTTGGCCCGCAGCTTCTTGGTAATCTCACAGACAGCGTGCTGGGCCTGGGCCACAGCCATGCCATACCCCGGCACCACGACGACACTCTTCGCGTTTTTGAGCATTTCCGCTGTTTCGTCTGCCAGGACGGGCACTACCTCTCCCTGATGCACTTCGCCGCTGGTGGCAGCCGTCCCTTCTGCCGCACCGAAACCGCCGGCGATGACGCTGAGGAATTGCCGGTTCATGGCGCGGCACATGATGTAGGAGAGGATGGCGCCGCTGGAGCCTACCAGTGCGCCAGTGACGATTAGCAGGTCGTTGGACAGCATGAAGCCAGTAGCCGCTGCCGCCCAGCCCGAATAGCTGTTGAGCATCGAGATCACCACCGGCATGTCCGCTCCACCGATGGCCATCACCATATGGACCCCGAAGGCAAAGGCGATGAGGGTCATGATCACCAGGGGGATAGTGCCGGCCGCGGCGGTTTCCGCCCCCACGAATTCGACACCCAGCCAGACGCAGAGCAGTCCCAGACCCAGGTTGAGCCAGTGGCGGGCCGGCAGATACAGTGGCTTGCTGGTGATTTTCGCGCTCAATTTGCCAAAGGCGATAACGGAACCTGTGAAGGTCACCGCACCAATGAGCACCCCGAGAAAGATCTCCACATCATGGATGGTCCGCTCGACCCCGGTATAGTGGAGGGTGGGGTCCAGGTAGCTGGCGAATCCCACCAGCACCGCTGCCAGACCGACGAAACTGTGCAGGATGGCGACCAGTTCCGGCATGGCAGTCATCTGTACCCGTGCCGCCACGATGATGCCGATGACGGCACCGATGCTCATGCAGACCGCCAGGACGCCGTAACTTGTGACCTGGGCGCCCGCGATGGTGGCAGTCAGTGCGATCAGCATGCCGATGATGCCGTAGATATTGCCGCGGCGGGCGGTCTCCTGGTTGCTCAAACCACTCAGGGCTAGGATGAACAGGATGCTTGCGGCCAGATAGGCCGTTGTTAAAACGCCTTCAGTCATTTCCAAACCCCTTTATTTGCGGAACATCTGCAGCATCCGTTGGGATACGAAGAACCCACCGAACACGTTGATGGTCGCGATGAGAATGGCAACCGCGCCCAATATCCATACCAGTGCATCCGAACTGGATACCTGCACCAGGGCGCCAATGACGATGATGCCGCTGATGGCGTTGGTCACGCTCATGAGAGGTGTATGCAGGGCTGGAGTCACATTCCAGATCACCATGTAGCCCACGAAGCAGGCCAGCACGAAGACGGTAAAGTGGCTCAGGAAAGCCGCGGGCGCTACTTGGCCCAGTCCCGCCAGCAGTAGGCCGCCGACGGCAAGACCGATGGCGCCGCCCAGGCTGCTCTTCTTCTCTTCCTCCTTCTCCACCGGAGGCGCGGCAGCGGCCGTTGCCGGCTTGGCCGGGGCAGCAGAGACCTGGATCGGCGGGGGCGGCCAGGTGATCTCACCCTCCTTGATCACGGTGGTGCCGCGGATCACGTCGTCATCCATATCCACCACGATCTCACCATCCTTCCCCGGGGTCAGATCGGTCAGCAAGTGACGCAGATTGGTGCCATAGAGCTGGCTGGACTGAGCGGCCAAACGGCTGGGCAGATCGGTGTACCCGATAATGGTGACGCCGTGTTTCACTGTCACTTTGCCCGGTTCGGTCAGGGCGCAGTTACCGCCTTGCTCGGCGGCCAGATCCACGATCACGCTGCCGTCGTGCATCGATTCCACCATGCCAGCGGTGATCAGTTCGGGGGCCGGTTTACCGGGAATCAGGGCAGTGGTGATGATGATGTCCACATCCATCGCCTGCTCGGCGAACAGCTTCATCTCCGCCTCGATGAACTCCTTGCTCATGGTCTTGGCGTAACCGGTGCCCGGGGAACCATCCTCCTCCTCTTCGAAGTCCAGCATCAGGAACTCGGCGCCCATGCTTTCCACCTGCTCTTTAACCTCGGGGCGGGTGTCGAAGGCGCGCACGATGGCGCCCATGGAGCCAGCCGCGCCGATGGCGGCTAGACCGGCCACGCCGGCACCGATGACCAAAACCTTGGCCGGTGGTACCTTGCCTGCGGCAGTGATCTGGCCGGTGAAGAAGCGTCCGAAGTTGTTGGCGGCCTCCACCACGGCGCGGTAGCCGGCGATGTTGGCCATAGAGCTCAGGGCGTCCAGCTTCTGGGCGCGGGAGATGCGGGGCACGCTGTCCATGGCCAGCACCGTCGCCTTGCGCGCCTTCAGCTTTTCCATCAGTTCCGGGTTCTGTGCCGGCCAGATGAAGCTGATGAGGGTGGCACCCTCGCGCAACAGTTCAGTTTCGTCCCGGCAGGCTTGGTGGTCGATCTCCGGGGCGCGCACCTTGAGCACGATGTCAGATTCGCCCCACAGGGTCTTGGTGTCCTCCACGATTTCGACACCCGCCTCACGGTAGGCATCGTCGCTGAAGTTCGCTTCAGCTCCGGCGCCCGCTTCGATAGCCACCGAGAAGCCCAGTTTCCGGAGCCGTTCGGCAGTTTCGGGGGTGGCGGCAACCCGCTGCTCCCCTTCGTGGCACTCTTTTGGGATACCAATCTTCATGGCCATGATTGCTTATCCTTTATAGGTCATTTTGAATAGGGGCAGCGCGCCGCCGGCCTTTAGGGGGCCCACGTCACCGGGCTCGAAGGCCGGATTCAGCGGGATCCGCTCGCCGTTGACCTCCAAGAAGAGATCCCCTTCCAGGTCGGAGACGTCGATGGAGACGGTGTCGCCCTGCTTGATCTTGTCGTAGTCCGCCTCGTTGGCAAAGGTCAGGGGCACAATGCCGAAGTTGACCAGGTTGGCCACGTGGATGCGGGCGAATTGGGAGACCACCACGGCGCGTACGCCCAGCCAGCGGGGGCAGAGCGCCGCATGCTCGCGGGAACTGCCCTGGCCGTAGTTCTCGCCGCCGACGATGATGCCGTGACCGCCGGCGTCGCGGTGTTCACAGGCACGGGTGGAGAAGCTCGGGTCCACCTGATTGAAGGTGGCCTGCATGGCGTACTCCTTGACGTTGGAGCGCAGCGGAAGGAAGGTGCCGGCGGGCTGGATGTCGTCGGTGCTGATATTGTCGCCGAGTTTCAGCAGAACCTCGCCTTTTAGGGTGTCGGGCAGGGGGTCGAAGTCCGGCAGAGCCATGATGTTGGGGCCGCGGATGACTTCCACCTTCTCCGCCTCCGCTGGGGGCAGGGGCATGATGAAGGAGTCGGTGTCGAGGATTGCCGGCGACTGTTTGAACTCCACATTTCCCTGGGGCACGGTAATCTCACCGGCGAGGGCGCTGGCCGCCGCCACCAGTGGGCTGACCAGATGGACCTCGGCGTCGGCGGTGCCGGAACGCTTGGGGAAGTTGCGGTTGAAGGTGCGCAGGGAGATGCCCTTGCTCACCGGGGAGCCGCCCTGACCGATACAGGCGCCGCAGCCGTTCTCCTGGATGCGGACGCCGGAGGCGTACAAGGAGGTCAGGTAACCGGACTCGGCCAACTGCATGGCCACGGCACGGGAGCCGGGATAGAGCAGGGTGTCCACGGTGACGCGCTTGCCCTTCAGCAACTCGGCGAAGGAGGCGATGTTCTCGTAGGAGCTGTTGGTGCAGCTGCCTACGGAGACCTGGTTGATCTTGGTGCCGGCGCGGTCCGCCACCTTCTCCACGTTGCCGGGAGAGGGGTAGATGGCGATCAACGGCTCCAGGGCGGAGAGGTCGATGTCGATGACGCGCTCGTACTCGGCGCCCTCGTCGGCCGCCAGGGGCTGGTAGTCTTGACCGCGTCCGCGGCTCTCCAGGAATTCCTGGGTGCGTTCGTCGCTGGGGAAGATGGAGGTGGTGGCGCCCATCTCGGCGCCCATATTGGTGATGGTGGCGCGCTCGGTGAGGGAGAGGCTGGCTACGCCCGGACCTGCATATTCGAAGATGACGCCCTTGCCGCCCTTGACGCCGTTGATCTCCAACATCTTCAGGATAACGTCCATAGCCATCGCGCCTGGCTTCAGAGCGCCGGTCAGATTGACTTTGACCACCTTTGGCATGGGCATGCTGTACTCGCCGGTGGCCATGGCCAGGGCCACGTCGTAACCACCGGCGCCCATGAAAATGGCACCGCAGCCGCCGGCGTTCACGGTGTGGCTGTCCGCGCCCACGCCGGTCATTCCAGGCTTGACGAAGTTCTCCATATTGAGAAAGTGGCAGATGCCGGTACCCGCTGGGGAGTAGACGATACCCAGCTTCTGGGCCACCGTCTTAAGATATTCGTGGTCGTCCGGATTACGAAACCCGACCTGCAACATGCTGTGGTCGACGAAGTTGACGGAGAGCGGCTTGACCCGTTTGACGCCCATTGCCTCCAGTTGCAGCATGCACATGGTGCCGGTGGCGTCCTGTGTGAAGGCCTCGTCCACCCTGATCTTGATGACACTGCCGGGCGCTGGCAGCTCATTCTCATCCACCAAGTGGTCGAGCAGGATTTTCTCCGTCAAATTCAAAGGCTTCATTTTGCTCCTCCTTTGGAGTGCTTAAATTTGGTTTACGTCAATTATTGTCTGATTCAGCGCCAATAAATTTTGATTCCGATAAATCCCAGCGAGGGGATCCTAGGCGCTTGCCGGATTATGGGTGACCCGGCTGCAAAAGCAGGAGAGCGGTCCAGATCCCTTCGCTTCGTTCTTCCCCGTTGCTTATGATGCGCCCCCGTCGAGGTCGCCGCACGGTCCAAATCCGCTCCAGGTGGATTTGTCGTTGCGTAGGACCCTCTATGCGCCCCAAATCAGCGAAATGGTGGCCGCGACACGGCGTGCGCCAGCCGGGTGTGGGAGTCGGACGCCACGCCCCGGTTCCACAGTGCTCCAACGCGGCCACCAAGCGCCCGGACGCAGGGCGGCCGGGGCGCTTGGCTTTTTCGAGTTCGTCGTTGGTCACGGATGCCGCACGTTCGTAAAAGCGCTTGCCGTTTGTCTCCAGTTCGTATCCTGTATTGCTGGTCGGTTGAATCGTCCACTATTCGCCTTCTTCGAGCCTTGAATACGAAACCCTGTCCGGCGCAATCTTGGCTGATTGATTTTTCCAGCTGCCTTAACCAAGAGCATCCAGTGCTGCATTGAAGCTGGCACTGGGCCGCATGGCGTTTAGCATCTTTTCCGCATCTGGGCGAAAGTAACCGCCCATGTCGACAGGCTGCCCCTGGGCTGCATTCAGCTCTTCGATGATCTTTGCTTCATTGTTTCCAAGCTGCTGCGCCAGTGTGGCAAAACGCGCCTGAAGCTCTGTGTCCTCGGTCTGCTCGGCCAGCGCCTGCGCCCAGTAGAGGGTGAGGTAGAAGTGGCTTCCCCGGTTGTCTAGTTCATTCACCTTGCGGGACGGTGACTTGTTGTTGTCGAGGAACTCGCCGGTCGCCTTGTCCAGCGTATCCGCCAGGATTTGGGCCTTCTTATTGCCGGATACGGTGCTCAGATGTTCCAGGGATGCTGCCAGCGCCAGGAATTCGCCCAGGGAATCCCATCTGAGATGCCCCTCTTGTTGGAACTGTTGGACATGCTTGGGCGCTGAGCCGCCAGCTCCCGTCTCAAACAGTCCACCACCGTTCATCAGCGGTACGATGGAGAGCATCTTAGCGCTGGTGCCGACTTCGAGAATCGGATAGAGATCGGTGTTGTAGTCACGCAGCACGTTGCCGGTTACGGAGATGGTGTTTTCTCCCGCCCGCATGCGTTCAATGGAGAGTTTCGCCGCCTCGTAGACGCCCATGATGCGGATATCCAGCCCCTCGGTATCGTGGTCTTTCAGGTATTTTTCAACCTTTTTCTTGAGTTCCGCAGTGTGGGCGCGGTCATCGTCGAGCCAGAAGATCGCCGGCCAACCGGTCGCTCGTGCGCGGGTCACCGCCAGTTTCACCCAGTCCTGAATCGGGGCGTCTTTGACCATCACCATGCGCCAGATATCGCCTTCCTCGACTGCCTGCTCGTGGATGGTTTGACCCTTGCTGTCAACGACACGAATAATTCCGTCGCCAGGGGCCTCGAAGGTGGTGGGGTGTGACCCATACTCCTCCGCCTTCTTTGCCATCAGACCCACATTGGGAACCGTGCCCATGGTGGCCGGGTCCAGTGCGCCGTTGGCGATGCAGTTCTCGATGGTGGCCTGGTAGAGCGGGGCGTAGCTGTGGTCCGGGATCACGAACTTGGTGTCGTGCTGCTTGCCGTCTGGACCCCACATCTGGCCTGAGGCGCGAATCGCGGCGGGCATCGAGGCGTCGATGATTATATCGCTGGGTACATGTAGGTTGGTGATGCCTTTGTCGGAGTTGACCATGGCGATGGCTGGACGCTCGGCATAGAGCGCCTCGATGTCGGCCTCGATCTCGGCCTTTTTGTCCGCCGGCAGGCCTTCGATCTTGGCGTAGAGGTCGCCGACGCCATTGTTGAAGTCGACCCCCAGCTCGGTGATGGTATCGGCGTGTTTCTCGATCACATCCTTGTAGAAGACCTTGACGCAGTGGCCAAAGATGATCGGGTCAGAGACCTTCATCATGGTCGCCTTCATGTGCAGTGAGAACAATATCTCCTTCTGTTTGGCGTCTTCCACCTGCTCGGCGAGGAACTGGGTTAGCGCCTTTTTGCTCATGAAGGTGGCATCGACCACCTCACCCGCCTCCAGGGGGACGCTCTCCTTCAGTACAGAGGTGCTGCCATCGTTGTCGATAAACTCAATCCGGGCATCGGTTGCCTCGGCCATGGTCACGGATTGCTCGTTGGCACAGAAATCCCCGCTGCTCATGGTTGCAACATGCGATTTTGAGTCCGGGCTCCATGCACCCATGGAGTGCGGGTTCTTCTTCGCATAATTTTTTACCGCGGTCGGCGCCCGGCGGTCGGAGTTTCCTTCTCTCAAAACCGGGTTGACGGCACTCCCCAACACCTTGGCGTAGCGGGCCTTGATTGCCTTCTCGGCGTCGTCTTTCGGCTCGTCGGGATAGTTTGGCAGGTCATAGCCCTGTGACTGCAACTCCGCGATTGCGGCCTTCAGCTGTGGGATCGAGGCGCTGATATTCGGCAGCTTGATGATATTGGCCTCTGGCCTCTTCGCCAGCTCACCCAACTCGGCTAGGTCATCGGATTGCCTCTGGCTGTCGCTCAGATGGTCGGGAAAATTCGCGATAATTCTGCCCGCGAGAGAGATATCCCGTGTTTCGACGGTGATGCC
This sequence comes from endosymbiont of Riftia pachyptila (vent Ph05), assembly GCF_000224455.1. Taxonomy (NCBI): domain Bacteria; kingdom Pseudomonadati; phylum Pseudomonadota; class Gammaproteobacteria; species endosymbiont of Riftia pachyptila. Next base: position 3,590 of record NZ_AFOC01000047.1, on the reverse strand, counting down.
GGACACCTCCGTGAATGCCTTGACGATAGGGAGAAAGGAGCCAGTCGCCAGCGCGGGCGCTTCATCGGTCTTTGTCCAAACAATCTTTGATGCTTTTGGTGTCATGCTTTTTTCTCAGTAGTCAGAACGGTGCCAGCAAATTCTTCGCTAGGAAACATAGGAACAGCGGGATGCCGGTGTCCGCGTATCCATATTTCGGCCGCGGTTGGTATGGTCATCGATCTCCGCGGCGGAGCCGATCATGCGGCCAAACAGGAACGTGGTGAAGGCGGCAGATTCCATGGTCGCGTCGCTGATCTCTCCATCCGCGTAAGGCCGCCACAGCATCTTCAGTAGAATCACCGCGATCACGGCGTCCACGTTGACGCAGTAGACGTTACGGCTGACGCCGGTCTTGAACAGGGCTTCGACCAGTTCATGGTAGAACTCGTGGAAGACGTTGTAGCTGCCGCGCTGCTTGAACAAGTCGTTGACGAACACCTCGCGGGGATCGTAGTTGACCTCCTTGTTCTTGAACACCGGGTGGTTCACGCAGGGGATCTTGGCGTAGGAGAGGTTGCCTTCCGCCTTGGCCTTGGTCTTATACGCCTTGTATGCCTTGGCGTAATCCGTGGCCATGCCGGCCAGCTCTAGGCCGTGGCCTTCGTCGCCGGGGTCACTCAGACCAGAGTCGCGGAAGCGGTCCAGTAGGAAGGCGATGGCCTCAAAGCCGTTGCCGCCGTGGGCGAAACCGGTATGGGTGAGGAAACCGATATAGCCTTTGTTGACCTGCACCCGTTCCGGGGCCTCGGGACCGTCGGCGCTGACCGCGCCCTTGGCGCCCTGGGCAGAGATGGTGCCGGGGCCGTTGGAGATGATCAGCCCTAGCAGCACGGAGAAGGCGTACAGCGCCTCTGCATTCGGGCGATTGCCCAGCAGCGCCAGGTGGGCGGTCTCGGTGAAGCTCCAGCCGCTCATTAGGTCGCTGTCGGCGACGCTATAGAAGCTGCCTTCACGCTGCTGAGCGCCGCCGGCGGCGGAGCCGATCAGGGTGCTGAAGATGCGGAAGTGCCAAGGCATGGTGCTGATAGTGGTGGCGGAGAGACGCTTGCGCATCAGCGGCTTCCAGGCCAGATGCACGGTAATAGCGGCCAGGACCACCTGTCCACGAACATGTCCGCCGGCCTTTTCGGCGAGGGCCTTCAAGAAATCGATAAAGATCGACTTGGCGCCCCGTGCCTCGATGGCGGCCAGCATGGCGGTTCCGCGTTCACAGGCGTTGTCGGAGACGAAGATCGACGGGTCAGCGGCTTCCAGCTGCTCAGAGATATCGGCGCTGGTGTCGGTCGGATCTTCGATGCCTGCTTTCTTGAACAGCTCCATCATGGTGGTGGCAGCGTTGCGGGAGGCCTCCACCTCCTTTGGGCCCACCATGGCGACGGCGGTCGCTAGCGCGGTGTTGGGGCTGTTGCCCGCCTCACGGGAGGCGTCCGTAGCCGCCAGGCCGATGCTGCCCGCCTGGTTGACGAAGGCGTTCAGGGCGACGTTGGCCAGGGCTGTGCCATTCTCATCCGGGTACTCGCGGATCAGGCTCTGCACCAGGTTCTCTTCGAAACTGTGGGTGGAGGCGTCCAGCACGCTGGTGCCATGGACTCTGGTCACCTGGGTCTTGGGGTCCATCATGGAAGCGCCAGAGGCGTCCTTCATGGTCTGACGCGGAAAGACGATGCCCACTTGCTCGCTGAGGCCGGCGATCTGCTCGTTGTAGGGGGCCATCGCCTCTACCACCGGCGGATTCAGGTGATCCGGCAGGTCGATTCCCTGAGTGTTGCTGAACCAGCACTTGAGGGAGAGGTCGCCCACGGGTTCGAAGTCAGGTTTGGCGCCTCGCTTCTCCATCACGGCGGTCATGGCGGCCGGGATGTGGGCAATGTTGACCACGACTGCGCCTTTCTCGGAGCAGACGGGGTTGTCCGGGGTGAAGATGGCGTCGACGCCGAACTTCTCCATGAACCACTCTTCCTTGGCGACGGCATTGTCACCGGAACCGGCGATGGCGCCGGCGTGACCGCAGGCCTTGGTCAGTTTTGCCTTCCAGCGGCCCACCACGCACGCGATCACCGGCTTCTCGAATTCGAGATCACGCTCATAGTAGCCGCCTGGTTCGACATACATCACCGCGGCTTTGGAGCGGTCATCGTTGTGGAATGCGTAGGTCCACTCCTGCGCGGAGTAGTGGATGTAGAGATCCTTGCCGGAGGAGAAGGAGACTGTGCTGCCCCAACCGGCGGTAGCCAGGTAGACCGCAATGGTGGTGGTGAAGTTACCGGAGTTGGAGTAGATGGCCACGGAGCCGGGGAGCAGAGACTCCTCCGGGGCGCTGCCGCCCAAGGCGCCGCCGATGCGGATATGGTTGTGGGCGTCGGCCAGGCCAAGACAGTTGGCGCCGAAGATATCGATGCCGTGCATCTGGCCGATGGCGCGGATGACGCGGGCGTCACGTACCGGCACCTTCTCGGTGAGGATGACGATCTTTTTCAGATTGGGGTTGACCCGCACCGCCTCGATCACCCCGTCACGCACGCCAGACGGCGGTAGATAGACCACCGCCACATTGAATTCACAGCCGTCGTCAACGGCCTCGGCCACGTTGTCGTAGACCGGGATTTCACCGATGGCGGTCTTCATCTTGGAGCCGGAGCGCCCGGGGGCGGTTCCACAGACGATATTGCCGCCGGAGTAGATGTGGCTCACAGGGGTTACGGTACGGCTCTCACCACCGGTGATGTTGAGGACACAGACCCGGTCATCTTTGGTGGCCAGTTCCGACAGAGAGTTGATGCCCACGTAGTAGTGGGGAAAGGCGGCTACACCTTGCGGATGCATGATTTTGGTTCCCTCGTTATTACACGGCCTTTTGTACCGGCCATGTCCGGAAATGCTTTGTGAATATCTTGAACGGCTCTCAGGAGATACCCAGTTTTTTGGCGATGGTGTCGCGGCCGCCCTGTGTCATCCAATCGTTGGCCGCCTGGGCGAAGTTGACCACCTCACTCATGGCGGAGTCGAAGCCGAACATCTGGTAAGGAATGCCCAAGGCATCCAGGGTATCCTGCATATAGCCCATGCCGCGGATTACGTTGGGGCCGCCCCTTCCCACCACCACGTAGAGCGGGGTCGGGCCATGAGCGTTGAAATGGTCCCGCAACGCATCCGCCATGGCGCGGAAGGTCTCATAGATATCGGTATTGTTGGCCTTGCCGCCGATGATGAAGAGCACGTTGGACTGCTTCAGCCAATATTTGTAAACGATACGGCTGATGTCGTGCATCTTGGCGTAGGGCGGGTTACCGCCGAAGTCGGAGGAGATGGTGGCCGCGTCTCCCAGCAGTTCGGTCACCAGGGCGTTGGCCCCGCCGCCGAAGGTCATGGCGGTTATGCTGCCCGCTTCATTGACGACGAACACGTCGGACTGGCCCTGGTAGGTGCGCAGCGAGTTCACCTCCTGCTCGAAACTGGAGTAGCTGGAGGTATCCAGATCATCTGGCAGCCCCAGACGATCGACGTTGGGATCATCGTCGTCGAAGGAACCCTTGAAGTCGCAGGCCACC
>NZ_AFOC01000048.1:0-26808 GCF_000224455.1 endosymbiont of Riftia pachyptila (vent Ph05) | reverse complement strand
ACACCTTTCCCGACCTCTGTACCTCGATCTTCTACAAGAGCGACGGCGTGTTCGGCATCATGGCCAACGTGCTGGCCACCTACATCCTGTTGTTTGTGGTGTTCGGTGCGTTTCTGGAGACGAGCGGTGCGCAACGATTCTTTATCGATTTTCCCCTGGCCGCTGTGGGCCACAAGCTGGGTGGCCCGGCCAAAGTCTCGGTGATCGCCAGCGGCCTGTTTGGCTCGATCTCCGGCAGCGCCATCGCCAACACCGTCTCCACCGGGGCGTTTACGATTCCGATGATGAAGAAGGCGGGTTTTAAACCCCATGTGGCAGGGGGCATAGAGCCAGCGGCCTCCATCGGCGGTATGTTCATGCCGCCGGTGATGGGCGCCGGCGGCTTCATCATGGCGGAGATGACGGGTCTGCCCTATTCGCAGATCATGCTGGTGGCGCTGTTTCCCGCCTTCATGTACTTCTTCAGCGTCTTCGTGATGGTTCACTATGAGGCGAAGAAGTACAACATCGTCGGCGAACGTTCGAAGGAGAGTGCCGGGGAAATCCTGAAGAAGGGGTGGTTCTACACCCTACCTCTGGTGGTGATCAGCATTCTGATGCTGATGGGTTATTCGCCGGGCTATTCGGCAATCCTCGGCATCCTTACCTCGATCATCACCAGCTGGTTTCGCAAGGAGACCCGCATCGGCCCCAGGCGCTTCATCGTGGCGGCGCGTAACGGTGCGGAGAATAGCCTCAAGATCGGCGCCACGGTGGGGGTGATTGGGATCATCATCGGCGTACTGACCTACTCGGGCCTGGTGCTGACCTTTGCCGATATCGTCATCGAACTGGCAGATGGACGACTGTTCCTCACCATCCTGCTGATCGCGCTGGCCTCCCTGGTGCTCGGCATGGGGGTGCCGGTGACCGCCGCCTACCTGATCACCGCAGTGGTGGCGGTGCCGGCCCTGACTCACTTGGGGGTCAATGAGCTTGCCGCCCACATGATCGTCTACTGGCTCTCCCAGGACTCCAACATCACACCGCCAGTCTGTATCGCCGCCTTCGCCGGCGCCACCATCGCCAAGGCGAACATGTGGAAGACGGCGTTCACCGCCTTCAAATTCGCCAAGTTTCTCTATCTGGCGCCGTTCCTGTTTGGCTATGTGCCAGAGTTCTCCCTGAACGGCACACCGAGGGATATCGCCATCGTCTTTGTGCTGATCCTGTTCGGCACCTACGCTTACGCCTGGTTGCTCAGCGGTATATGGCTGCAATGGTTCAAAAAGGCGGATGTTTGATGGGGGGATCCTGCTGGGGCGTTGTACTCACGGTTTACACAGGAGCCTCTGAATAAGTCTGGGCTGTAAGGCTGCCGTTCATAATTCGTTCAGAGGCTCCCAACGCAACATAATCGGCTAGGATTAGTGGCAGGAATCGGATTCTATTCAATGGGTTCGGGGAGGGGACGGGATCCTGATGGACGATACTTTTCGCAGGCTGGTTGAGATCAACGTCATGGGGCGGGTGATGGCGGCCTGCAGCGCCCGGGGTATCAGCGATCCTGGTTTGTTGGCGCAATATAACTCCACCGTGCTGCAGGCGATCCAGGCAAGCATGAGTGATGTGTGCACACCGGCTGAGTTTGATGAGATTCTAAAGCGCCAGATGGAGTGGCTGGAGCAAGAGTTCGACTCCAGCCTGCAGCAGCTTACAGCTCCTCCCCGGCAGCCGGAGGCGGAAGCTGACACTGAGGAGCCTCCAGAATCAGAACCGGAGCCAGAGTCTGCCCCCAAAGCACGTCCGAGGCGCGCGCCCTCCGGTTATGTGCCCGAGGGCAAGTCGATGCCAGAGCGCCTCGCCGAGCANGTGAGCTGGTGGAGGAACTGCTGAAGAATGACTGCGTCAACCTGGGCTTGGTCACCTGCAAGCAGGCGGAGCAGATGAGCCGTGGCATGGTGGGGCGTGAGCCGAAGAAGGCAGAGGCCGATATCGTGGTCGAGCTGCGCGCCACCCTGCATACCCAGATCCGCAAGTTTCTACGCAAGCACAAGGGTGGTCCCTGGAATAATCCCAAGGCCCAAGAGGTGTTGCGGATCGAGATTGCCTCCACCGGCTCGCTCCGCTCTCTGGTGCAGATGGCCCGATCCATCCTGAGTGAACGCGATGAGTGGCTGATGGCGAACCGGGGCAAGCTCAGCAGTCTGTTGTTTGGCGGCAAAGTGCGGGCGAAGTGAGCTTTGCGATGGTAGCCTCCTGGCATCATCCAATCGATAAATAAGAGGGATCAGATGGCCAAGCAGTACGATTCAATTTCAGACAAGCATGCGGCATTCATCATCCGGCAGCAGATCTTTTTTGTCGCCACTGCAGCCGCCGAAGGGCGGATCAACCTCTCCCCCAAAGGGATGGATAGCCTGCGTATCAGCGCTCCCAATCAGGTGGTCTGGCTCAACCTGACAGGTAGTGGTAATGAAACCGCCGCGCACCTGTTGGAAAATCCTCGCATGACTCTCATGTTCTGCGCCTTCGAGGGCGAGCCGAAGATCCTGCGCCTCTATGGGCAGGCCCGGGTCTATCATCAGGGGAGTGATGGCTGGGATCAGCACATCGGCCGTTTCCCCAGCCTGCCGGGCGCGCGCCAGATCGTGGTGATGGATGTGGACCTGGTGCAGACCTCCTGTGGCTTTGCTGTGCCGCTCTATGACTTTATCGGGCAGCGGAATGAGCTCAAAAGTTGGGCGGAGAAGAAGGGCGAGGAGGGGGTCCGCGACTACTGGCGGGAGCGCAATGTACTCAGCATCGATGGCAAACCCACCGGTATTATCGGTGGTGGCTGATTGGACGGCCAAAGCGCCCCTTTGGTTGTGAAGTGATACAGACAAAAAGCAGCCCCAGAGCGTTGGGGCTGCTTTTTTTGCAGGGGAGTCAGTTGATCAGGCTTTCTGCTTGCGGCGACGGCTGGCACCAAGACCGATCAGGCCAGCAGCCAACAGACCCAAAGAGGCAGGCTCAGGCACGTCGGCCTTGGTCTCCAGGATCAGCTGACGCGTGTAATGGCTGCTGCTGTAACCAAATGCATACCCCTTTGATTTGTAGCGGCCACCTACGGCCCAGAGGTCGTTGGCAGCGTTCAGTGAGCTGAGGGCATTGCCATTCAGGGCTACATTGAGGTTGATGTGATCCTGCTTGTAGAAGATTGTGGTGGCGCCGTATTTGGTGCCGGTTCCCAGATCCTTATAGATTGAGGTCAGACCGGAACCGCCAGCCGTCAGAGTACCGATATCGGTGCTGACATCGAACAGAGACCAGATGCCGCTCCTGGAGACATCGACTGAGTTCACCTTTAGAGTGGCCGAGATGATCTCGTCGGTGATTGAGGCGAGGTCAAAGACAAAGAAGTTGCGATACTTTTGCCCATGGATATTACCGGCGATGTAGTTGGTGTTTGACGCGGTGTGATCACCATAGTTGGTGTACCAGCCGGAGTCTGTGGCGTTCAGGGTGATGATGTCAGCGCTTGCAAAGGCGGGGGCCAGCAGCATGCAGCCGAGGACGATTTTGCGAATGATTTTTTTCATGGTGTTGTCTCTAGTCTGTCGGTCGATTGAAAAGTTCTGGCAGGCTTAAGGCAACCGCTGTGCCAACTTCGAGAATTATTTTTTAATTCAATAAAAACAGTTGGTTACAAACAAAGAGTTAATTCCTATGAGGCGTTTTTTTACTAACTGTAAGATCTGTAAATTGGGGTTAATTCCCAAAAAAATTGCTTGGTTCCTGATGAGGGGCGAGAGTATTTTTTTCAGAATATAACCACTGTTTCCGGCACTTATTTCCTGCTGTGTCTGTAAGCTTTTTCGACGCATTGTATTGTCAGGCTGTGGGCCTGCCGTGGCGATCGATAAACGGTGTCTTGGACAGATTAATGCGAAGGTCTGAGCCTGCTGACCGCCCTGTTCGAGATGATAGGTGGTGGGGATAGAAGGGCTTACAAATAGCGCAAATAAATCGTAATGATTATTTGGTATGGCAAGGAGAGCTCTCTGGACCATACTTTAACCGCCAGCTGAGAGCATAAAGGGTGCGGAGAAAGGCATACAGACCCATCAACTCTCTATACTTCCTTTGAGTTCGTTCTGGTAAACGGTGAGTGTTGCGGGCCTGGCTCGCTGTTAATATTCAGCTGCCGGCAGTGAATTGATGTTCCAGAATTACATACAAAAAAGCACCCAGAAAGTTCAGCAGACCCTGGAGATGGCGGTGGCCGAAATGGTGGCGCTGCATGAGAATCTGTTGACACCTGACTTCATCCTGCTGGCGTTGCTCTCCCAGGGTGACTCCGAGGCGGTGAAGATCCTCGAGGGTTTGCTGCCGGATCATCAGGTCGTTATCGAGCGGATTGTTGCCCAGATCCATCACCACCACCAGAATGCCGTGCCGGTGAAAACTGACCAAGTGGTTGCCTCCCAGGAGGTGCACGAAGTATTTCGCATCGCCGATGAGGAGGCACGAGGCTTTGGTGATGAGTTTATCGGCACCGGTGCCCTGTTTCTGGCGATGTTGGACGACAAGGCGGGGATCACTGCGACCCTGCTACGGGATGCGGGGATCACCCTGCAGCAGGCCCGCCAGGCACTGCAGGATCTGCGCGGTGGTCGGGCGCTGAAGGCGGAGGATGCGGAGAGCCGCCCGGACCCCCTCAAACAGTACACCCGGGATCTGACCGAGATGGCTCGGGCTGGCGAGCTGGATCCGGTGATCGGCCGTGAGGATGAGATCAATCAGGTGATCCAGACCCTCTCCCGCCGCAAGAAGAACAACCCGGCGCTGATCGGCGAGGCCGGCGTTGGCAAGACGGTGATCGTCGAGGGGCTGGCGCAGCGCATTGCCGATGCCGAGGTGCCCGATACCCTGCTCAATAAACGCCTGCTGTTGCTGGACATGGGGGAGATCATTGCCGGTGCCAAGATGCGCGGTGAGTTTGAGGAGCGGCTCAAGTCGGTGCGCGATGCGGTGATCGAGGCGCGCGGTCAGGTGATCCTGTTCATCGACGAGCTGCATACGGTGGTTGGTGCGGGCGCTGGCGGTGGCGGCATCGACGCCCCGAGCCTGCTGAAGACGGCCCTGGCCCAAGGCAGCCTGCAGGTGATCGGTGCCGACACCCTGGACGAATACCGCCGCTTTGTGGAGGCCGATAAGGCGTTGGAGCGGCGCTTCCATCCGGTGCTGGTGCGCGAACCTAGCATCGAAGAGAGCATCGCGATCCTGCAGGGCATCGCGCCCCGCTATGAACAGCACCATCAGATCCACTATCTGCCCGAAGCTTTGGAGGCAGCGGCGCACCTCTCGGAGCGCTACCTTACCGACCGGCGGCTGCCCGACAAGGCGGTGGACCTGATCGACGAAGCGGGTTCGCGCCAGCATATCCGGCTGATCTCCATCCCCCAGCCGGTGAAAAAACTGGAACAGCAGCGGGCGCGTTTGCTGCGCGAAAAGGGTGAGCGCTACGATGCCCAGGATTATCAGCAGGCGGCCAGCCTGCAGATGGAGATCCTCAAGCTGGAGCAGGTGCTGCAGCAGCGTCGCCAGGAGTGGCAGCTGCAGCGGGGTGAGGTGGAGGCGACAGTCAATGCCGAGACGATCGCCGAGGTGGTGGCCCGTTGGACCGGCATTCCGGTGGCGCGCATGGTGGAGTCGGAGGCGCAGAAGCTGTCGCGCATGGAAGAGAATCTGCACAGGCGCATCGTCGGCCAGGAGGATGCGGTGCGCGCGGTGGCCGATGCGATCCGCCGCAACCGTGCGGGCATCACCTCATCCCGGCGGCCGATCGGCTCGTTCCTCTTCCTCGGCCCAACCGGCGTGGGCAAGACCGAGCTAGCATGCGCCCTGGCAGCGTTTCTGCTGGATGATGAGTCGCGCATCATCCGCCTCGATATGTCGGAGTATATGGAACGGCACGAGGTCTCGAAGATGATCGGCGCGCCGCCCGGCTATATCGGCTATGGCGAGGGTGGCCAGCTTACCGAGCGGGTGCGGCGTAACCCCTACAGCGTGGTGCTGCTCGACGAGGTGGAGAAGGCGCATCCGGATGTCTTCAATATGCTGCTGCAGATCCTCGAGGATGGCCAGTTGACCGACGCACAGGGGCGTACCGTCTCGTTTCGCAACACCATCCTGATCGGTACCTCCAACCTCGGTACCGAGTCCCTCTCGCCAGAGAAGCGCCCGATCGGCTTTGTGCAGGCGGCCACTCCCGGCTACGACGAGGCCAAACAGCTGGTGCTGCATGAGGTGAAGAAGTTTTTCAAACCGGAGTTCCTGAACCGCCTCGATGATGTGATCGTCTTTCACTACCTGGAACGGGAGCATGTAAGGCAGATTGCAGGCATGTTTGTGGAGGAGCTGATCGAACGCATGCGGCTGCAGCAGATCATCATGGAGGTGGATCCGGTGGTGGTCGACAAGCTGGCCCGGGATGGTTTCGATATGGTCTATGGGGCGCGCCCGTTGCGGCGTGAGGTGGAACGGCAGTTGGAGAACCCGTTGGCGATGAAGATCGTGAAGGGGGAGTGTATCGCCGGAAACCGGGTGCAGGTGCTGTTACAGGATCAGACCGTGGTGTTTCAGATCGAATAACAGGGCGGCCAGGAGCAAGGCGGAGATGGGGGCCAAACCCTTACGTCTCCCCATAGAGCGTCACAGTCACCCGCCGCCGATGGGGATGGGTGCGGTGCTCCCACAGATAGATCCCCTGCCAGGTACCGAGCCCAGGGCGGCCGTCGATGATCGGAAAGCTCAGGTCCATCTTGGTGAGGATCGAGCGCACATGGGCGGCCATGTCATCTGGACCCTCCTGGGTGTGATCGAAGAGTGGGTCGCCGTCTGGCACCAGCCGTGCCATGAAATGCTCCAGGTCGCTGCGTACCGTCGGGTCGGCATTCTCGCAGAGGATCAGTGAGGCGCTGGTGTGGTGCAGGAAGAGCTGGCAGATACCGGTTCTGATCCCCGCCTGGCGGATGATCTGCTCCACCTCGTGGGTGATGTTAAAGCTGCCGCGGCCGCGGCTGTCGAACTGCAGGGTCTCCTGGTGCACCATCTTTTGACTCTCTCCACTGATCTGGCATGCTTTGGCCCAAGTCTACTGGGAAGCCCACAGGATTGAAAAAGGCGTACCCCGCAACACCCTTTGACAGCAACGGTGACCAGCCTCAAGCGGGTCGGGCCGAAGGTGGCCGAGCGGTTGGCGAAGCTCGGCATCTTCACCCTGCAGGATCTGCTGTTCCACCTACCGCTGCGCTACCAGGATCGCACTCGGGTGCATCCCATCGGCAGCCTGCGCCCAGGTGCCCAGCTGGCGGTAGAGGGCGAGGTGGAACGGGTGGAGGTGAAGTTTGGTCGACGCCGCTCGCTGCTGGTGAGCCTCGCCGACAGCAGCGGGCGCATCTTGCTGCGCTTCTTCCACTTCTCCAACGCCCAAAAACAGGCGCTGGGCCGGGGCGTGCGACTGCGCTGTTTTGGCGAGGTGCGCAACGGCCCCAATAGTCTGGAGATGGTGCATCCCGAGTACCAGGCGGTCAGTTCTGGCGCAACCCTGGAGGTGGAGGCGCATCTCACCCCGGTCTACCCCACCACCGAGGGGGTGCATCAACTGACCCTGAGAAACCTCACCGAACAGGTGCTGGCGCTGCTTGAGACTGAGCCGAAGGATTTGACCGAGCTGTTGCCCGAACCACTGCGGCAGGGGTTGGCGATGCCGGATCTGCGCCAGGCGATTCTCTATCTGCATCGTCCACCGCCGGATGCGCCCCAGCCGCTGCTGCTGGAGGGAGCCCACCCGGCCCAGCAGCGCCTCACCTTCGAGGAGCTGCTGGCGCACCAGATCAGCCTACGCGAGCTGCGTCAGCAGCAACGGCAGACTCGTGCCCCGGCCTTGCTCGGGGATGGCCGCCTGCGCCGTCCGCTGCTGGCGCAGTTACCGTTCGAGTTGACCGCCGCCCAACAGCGGGTGGTGGGGAGATCGAGCGCGACCTGGCCGAGCCGGTGCCGATGCAACGGCTGGTGCAGGGGGATGTGGGCTGCGGCAAGACCATCGTCGCCGCTCTGACGGCGCTACAGGCGGTGGAGGCGGGGTTGCAGGTGGCGCTGATGGCCCCCACTGAACTGCTCGCTGAACAGCACCTGCGCAGCTTCCGTCAGTGGCTCGAACCCCTCGATCTGAACATCGCATGGATCACCGGCAGGCTCAAAGGCAAGGCACGGGAGGCCCAGTTGGAGAGGATCGCACAGGGTGAAGCCCAGCTGGTGGTGGGTACCCACGCCCTGTTCCAGGATGACGTGCTCTTCGCTGGGTTGGGGCTGGTGATCATCGATGAGCAGCACCGCTTCGGCGTGCACCAGCGTCTGGCCCTGCGAGAGAAGGGGGCGAACGGTGGCCACCGCCCCCATCAGCTGATCATGACCGCCACCCCGATCCCCCGCACCCTGGCGATGACCGCCTACGCTGACCTGGATATCTCGCTGATCGATGAGTTGCCGCCCGGCCGCACCCCGGTGCAGACGGTGGTGATCCCCGACAACCGCCGCGACGAAGTGGTGGAGCGGGTGCGCGCCGGCTGTGCCGCAGGGCGGCAGGTCTACTGGGTCTGCACCCTGGTGGAGGAGTCGGAGCTGCTGCAGGCCCAGGCCGCCGAGGCGAGTGCTGAAAGCCTCACTGAGACCCTGCCGGAGCTTGAGGTCGGTCTGGTGCATGGGCGGATCAAGTCCGATGAGAAGGAACAGATCATGGCCCGCTTCAAGGCGGGCGAGATTGACCTGCTGGTGGCCACCACGGTGATCGAGGTGGGGGTCGACGTGCCCAACGCTAGCCTGATGATCATCGAGAACCCCGAGCGGCTCGGCCTCGCCCAGCTCCACCAGCTGCGCGGTCGGGTTGGGCGCGGCAGCGTCGACTCTCACTGCGTGCTGATGTACCAGGCCCCCCTCTCCGCCAACGCCCGCCAGCGCCTGGCGATCCTGCGCGAAAGCAGCGACGGTNCCTCATCGCCCAAAAAGATCTGGAGATGCGCGGCCCCGGTGAAGTCCTTGGTACCCGCCAGACTGGCGAGGTGCAACTGCGCATCGCCGACCTGGTGCGCGACCAGGGGATGCTCGACCAGGTGCGTGAGGCTGCCGACCAGATGGTGCAGCACCATCCAGAACAGGCTGCCGCCCTAGTCCAGCGCTGGCTCGGTCAGCGGGTGGAGTATGGGCGGGTCTGACCCAGAGGGGCGCCACAGGTGGCGCTCCTGCATGGACATCAGTGCCAGTCCTAAGCGCGCTGGCGCCGGCCAGAGAGAGTGCGATGCTGCCGATGAGCAGCAGCCACAGAGTCTGTGGTTCATCAACATAGACGCGGCCAACGTCGATGCTGGGGGCGGCCAGCTGAAAGCCATAAGCATCACTCAACACCACATTCTGCGGCCTGACCAGGGTCAGTCCTCTGCTCACGGTTGTGAAGTGGAGCGTGGCCAGGGTGAAGCTGGAGCCCTGTAGTGCATCCAGTTCCAGATTGGTGAGAAAAGAGATCTCTTCGATGTAGAGTGTGCTTGGCGATCCGGCTAGGCCGCTCTCATCGACAAAGAAGTCGGCCTCAAACAGCAGTGGGTCGGTGCGCCCAGGAACGCCCCGAAGTCGACCGAGTCGTAGCCGAGGATGCTAGAGCCGAAGGCGAGATCCATGGAGAAGGCGCCAAGGGAGTCAGGTCCACCGGCAGTGAGCCCAGAAACAGTGATGTCGAGGCTGATCGGGATGCCAAGTTGTCGGGTCTCCGTGTATGAGGGTTCGACGGAGATGGTGACCGCCGCAGCCGGCGCGCCGAATAGACCGATCAGTAGGGTAAGCAGCAGATATTGAAGGTGCTTGTTCACGTTACCTCCTCCCATTTGCAGTGGTTATTTGCAGGGTGCTCCCCGTGCATTGGTGAATTGAGTGACCAGGAAGCGTGCATCGGCAATATTCACTGAGCCGTCTCCGTTTAGGTCATAGTCGGGAGTTGGTTCGGTGGCGGCGTGGCTGCGGATATAGCTCTGAATGATTCTTAGGTCACTTCGGTCAACACAGCTGTTGTTATCCAGATCTCCGGCAAGAGCAGTGGAGCTGAGCAGCAAAAGCTCAAGCATCGGAGTAATTGCCTGCCGCCATCTTGATGGGTTGTCAGGAAAGGCGTCTTCACCATCTGGCACAAAATCCCCATCGCTATCCGGATACCAGGTTGAGGTCAGTGCCGCTGGCGTGCCCTGGTCCAGGTAGTTTTTGTTGTTGTAAGTGACGTGGGAGAGGTTGCGCCCAAACAGGCCCAGGATATGCCCAGTATGCGCGACCCTGGCGAACAGGAGCTCGGCGTCGGTGGTTATATCACTGTTGTCGATATCAGGTTGCAGATCAGGCACATCGTAGCGGGTTGCGCCTGAATGGCCAGGCTGCCTGGCGATGAAGATGTCTGCATAGTCACCAAAGTCGACTCGAATGCCCGTGTGGCTGCTGCCATCGCTGAAGGATGCGGTGACAGGTAGCGCTTCACTTGAAACGGATGGAAGAGCAGGGCGAGGTAGTTGAGATTGGCGCTCGACACCTCATGTGCGGCTATTCGGGTGTGCTTCAGGGCCTGTGCGGGATCATTGCTCCAGGCGTTGAAGTGAAGTGCATCAGGATCGGCAGTTACTGTGCTAGCGCCATCGCTACTGCTGTTGGTGAGGTGCAGCAGCAGTTGTCGTTGGTTGGCTGTTGTCCAGAGGTGGCGCTCGCCGGCTGAGCTGTATATGCCATTGCCGTGCAACAGCCAGTCGTATTGATGCGGAGCAGTGGCGCGCAGCTCATCCATCAAGACAAAATAACGGTCGTCGATAAAGAGGGCATTTCTGGTGATATCTGCCCCACCGTATGCAATCGTGACCTCAGCAAAGTCGAGCTGTTCGCTATCGAATGTCTTTTCTACAAAGGCGTCGCTTGTGGGAGTTGGGCCCAGATTATCCACCAAGATCAGATTGTGGTTGCCAGCCTTGTTGACTAAATCCCGCACAGCAAAGCTGCCATAACCACTATCTAGTGCCAACGGCTCGCCAAAAGCATAGAGCATGAAGCTGGTGTTGTCCTCTTGCTGATGCTTGGGGAAGCGAAGCCCGCCGATTGCCTGCTCAACCGACCATTTGCGATCGGCCAGTAGATGCAGGTAGATCGCATCTTCGGTCCATCGATTGCGGAATGCTAGGTTGCCCGTCTCGGCGTTGAGACGACTTGGTGAGGGGAAGAGTGTCTCCGGTGATTGCGCTGCTAGTGTAGGATCAAAGGCGACAAACGTGTCAACAAGACGCCGCCCCAACTGGCTGTGTCGGGAGAAGTCCCAGGCCCAGAGTGCCCTTTGGTCGGTGTCAGAGGCTTTTGCGTTGGCGAGCAGACCACTATAGAAGGCGGCGTAGTTGCCATCTTTGATGTTGGGGCGCAGGCCGTTTGGCATGGAGAGCTCGAGTGACCATTGGTGGATATTTCTGGCGCGCTCGCTGGTGATCAGGTTGGGGATGATGATGGCATTCTGCCGAACCCAGTCATTATTGATGAAAGTTTGATCGGGGGCTGTGCCAAGTAGATTATTATAGGCCCACATGAAGGGCAGGTAGAGATCGGCAGCATAGCTGAGATAGTTTGGACCCTCAGAATAGCCGCTGCCCTCTGTCTCTTTGCTGAAGGTCAAGAAGTCGTTGATCGGTTGGCTTGCCGAGATGCCCAGGCGCTTCCAGATCACCGACATCGCTAGACTGATATTTTCGTAGGCATCCGGGGCCTGGTTGAACAGGAGTGCGGAGATGCCAAGGGCGCCGGCATTGCGCATCGAGATGTTCGGGCTTTCAGCCAGATCCCAGATGTGTGTATGCAGATAGGTCAGATCGCGCAGTCGCTTGAGCTTTCCGTCGATCCGTCTTTTTAGCAGATCTCTTGCACTCTGGGTGTTGCCGATGGAGATGAAGAGGCTGGCGCGCCACCAATCCCAGAATGGCAGTGCAAACTCATTTGCCAGGATCTCGTCTGCCGAGATGTTGTTGGGAAAATTTGTGCCTAACAGCAGATCATAGGCTTGGCTCAAGGTCGTTAATATCTCTGCGGTATGCAGGCTCTTATGTCCCCAGGTCTCGGTAAATAGCCCATCACCAATCTGGTCATGGAAGTTAAAGAGAACCTTGAGCGCATTGTTTCTGAATGCTTTGGCAGAGGGACCTTCCAGGTCGTAGACAAGTGTTGCGCTTAATGCAATATGGGCATTATTAATCTCCATCGGCCAGCCTACGGCCTCATCAACGATGCCCTCGGCGTTTTGTGTGGCGAACTGAGGTGTCTCGCCGGCCTTGGTGTGGATGCTGGTGTACCAATCAACAAGGCCGTCGTTCTTCTTTTGTACGATGGATGCCCTCTCGGTGGCCGAATAGAGCAGGCGGGGGTGGGCTGCCCACTCGGGATGCCAGGCGCCGGTAATGGGGGAGCCGAAGGTAAGCTCAACAATAGGCGTGTCATCCTCGATGGTCAGGCTGTAGGTAATTTTGTTTTGAGCGGTGAGGTGTGTGTAGATCGGGTAGATCAACGGCCCCGATGGTAGTGCGTCGCTGGGGAGTTGTGACGCCAGGTCAAAACTTTCATCGAGGTCTGGCACATTGTTGTAATTTGCATCGTGGCTTAATAGTGCGGTTCTGATCTTTGGCTCCATGATGGCATCAAGCCCGAGCTCTACCAGGTAATCCGCTGCTCGCCAGGTAAAAGGGATGCCAAGGATGGAGTAGTCGATGCTGTTGTTTGTAGAGGTGTTGGCATTTACCCTGAGGTTTTTCAGGGAGAGGGTGTAGTGACCGTTGGTTTCCAGTCTTATGTCGCCGGCTAGGGTGATCTCTGTCGCCAAGTCTGCGTCTGCATTCAGTGTTCCCAGTGAGGCGCGCACATTCAGCTTCCAATCGACAGGTATCTTTACCTCAAATGCCCAGGTGTTTGGTGAGGTGTGGAGGCCAATAGTGGCTGTTGGCAGGTCGGGGAGTGATACGCTTTTGACGCTGTGTTTGATGGAGTAGCTGAAAATCACCACATCAAAGACAGTCCATCGAATCAGCGCTGTTGTATAAGAGCCTGCCGCCTTCCATTGGGCTTCAATGGCGGGTTTCTGGGCGTTCCAGCTCTCTCTGACCTTGGCAACTAATGCATTTTTTGAGCTGAAATCCTGGCCGCGAACCCGAAAAACAAATTCGTCGTCCGCCACGGCATGAGCGATGCCACTCTCCATAAACAGCGTGGGTGTGAGCAGTAGCAGTAAAAACACAAAGGCATTTAACAGACTTAAGACTAAGCCTGTTCCAGTTGGCAGATAGCACATGCTCTTGATTGGATCTGACATGGTGTACCTTCCTGTGGAATATGGGATTTCAGTTGGCTTCGGTTATTGAGTGGTTGGTACTGGCCGGCTGCCCGCTTCGCTTTCAGTGCCTTTCACTCTGCTGCGCCATTCAACAAACCCTGTTCCCTAATGAGAGTGCCTGCCGAGGCTATTTAATAGAGATCGAGACAACCTCACCTTCGAATAGGCCTGTGTTTGGGTCAGGGATTGAGGTTGGCCTATAGTTGATAGCCACCTTTTGGTTCATGCTCTTTGCAGAAAGGAGTGTCGCTAGGAGGCGATTGATGTATGTCTCGGTATTGCCGCGAACGATGAAATAGCTGATCTCTGCTGGCTGGTTGTCGGTATAGAAGAAGAAACCGCCGCGATTTGGGTTCTGCCAGAGCTGGCCCATCACAATAACGGAGGTGACATGCCCATAGTCGGATGCTCGTATTTCATCTGAAGCTCGCACACTGGCTGATGTGACAAGGAGCATCAGGATTAAGATAAAGACGCTATTTTTCATGGCTGACTCCACAGTTCGATGCTGAGCTAGTTCATTGTGTTAGGTCAGAATGATTGGTTGCCTCACTATTTGCAGGCCTTGCCCCGTTTTTTGGTGAACTGGTGGACCAGGAAGCGGAAGTCGGCGACATTGAATGCGCCATCGCGGTTCAAATCGTAGCGGTTCGCTGGTTCTGTTTGGTTGCGCAGGGCGCTGCGCAGCAGCTTGAAGTCATGGCGGTCGACACAGCAGTCGTCGTTGAGGTCGGCGCGTGGGGTCCCTTCGGTGAAGCCTGCGGCGGTGTAGGCATCGAACAACACTCGCTTGTAGGTGGGGATAAGAGAGCACTCTCGCCGCCACCGTTTCAGATTGCTGTTCCAACGCCAGTAGCAGCGGGTTTTGGCATAGTTAGTTGCTTTTATAGCGAGTACATTTTCACCCAGCATGATCAGATTGGAAAAGTCGACCTTGTCGACTTTGTCGGCATTGCCGCCGTCGCTATTGATGTGCGCTGAGACGCCATTGACGAAAAACTCGTAGTCATCGTCGCCGACGATCTTGGCGATCGCCTTAGCCGGGGGATCGTCGGGGGCCGGATTGTAGTTGAAGGTGTAACGGAGGTAGACGGTCTCATCGCCGCTGATGCCGTTGGAATCACCTGCCGGGTCGTGCCACATGTGCTGGGCGGTGGTGCCGGGGATCAGTTCGGTGGGCGGTTTCGGATTGGGGAATGGGGCGCGTGCCGGTGACCAGGCGGAATCGTCGAAGCCGCTCAGGGTCCAGCCCTCTTCCGGGGTGGCGCTGGAGCGCCAGCGGCTGCTGCTGACTACGCGCACACCGGGTGGGCGGGTGAAGCAGAGGAAATTGTCACCCAATTCATCGAATTCAACCACTGAGATGCCGTAGCTGTCGCCGGCGTTTTCGTCGTGGTTGAAGTCGTGCCAGAGATCATTGCCGGTGCCGGGTGGGGTGCCGCTCCCCCAGTTGATCAGCATCCGTAATACATCTTCGTTGCCGACCGGGTTGTTGGGGTTGTTGCCGGGCTCCGGTGGTTGCAGGAAAGTGTAGGACCACTGGCTGTAGATGTCGCCCATCTCCTCGCCGGTGACCCAGGCCCAGTAGCCAGCGGGTTCAATGTCGAACGAGTATTGGAATCCGCCAATCCAGAGCTTGAGCCAGTTGCGGGTCATGTAGGTGGTGGAGATGAAGTCCTGCTCCGGCTGGCTGCTGATGGTGACGAGATGCCCGGGCAGGATGCGACCGTCGGGCAGTTCGAGGCGCTGCTGAGCGGCAACCGCTTGGGCCTGTGCCCAAGTCAGGCCCGCTTCGGGCCAGAGATAGTAGTAGTGCCCATCAAACTCCAGGGTATCGGCAAGCTCAATGCTGGTGGCCGGAATGGTAGTGAAGAGTAGCGCGCAGAACAGCGCGATTCGGATAACTGCTTGTGACGCGGAAGATTTCATCGTGATCCCCCCCAGGAGAGCCTGACGAATTTTCAATCCATACCCGCCGTGGGACGGGCGCCCCTGTTGTTATTATCCTTAGAAAAATTGTAGTTAATGCCGATCAAAAAACAACGTGGATTCTTGGCCGGGCAGGAGCTGCTCATAACTGGTGGAGAGAAAGAAACGGCGGTTTTATGCGATAATCCGCGCTCTTTTTTCGCCCGGGGTGAGCAGTGTCAGGTTCCCGCGACAATACGGTAGTCGAACCCAACTGGTCTGGCTGGAACCGCCAGCGGTTGACGCAGGTGCCTGCCGGGGTGCTGCCCTGGCTGCGCGACGAAGGCTCTTTGACGCGGCGGGTAGTGGCGGCCTGCAGTGGCCGGTTTCGGGTGCGGCTGCTGCGCCAGGCTTGGGGGACGCCGTTCTACAGCGAGGCACAGTTGCTGCGCATGCGTCGCGGCGAGGTGGCGCTGGTACGGGAGGTGGAGCTGCTCTGTGATGAGGTCCCCTGGGTCTTCGCTCGCACCCTGATCCCCGCCTCTACACTGCGAGGGGCGGCCCGGCGCCTGACCCTGTTGGGAGATAAGCCGCTGGGCGCGGTGCTCTTCTCTGACTCGCGGATCAAACGAGGCAGAACCCAGGTGGCACGCCTGCAGCCACGACACCGCCTGTTTAGCGCCGCGAGTGTTGATCTGCAGCCTGTGCCGGATGAACTGTGGGGGCGGCGTACCCTGTTCCACGTCTCAGGTCGGCCGCTGCTGGTGAATGAGATCTTCCTGCCCAGGATACCGATGGAGAAAACCTCATGAGTGCGCCAGAGCTGAAGTTGGATTCGTTACAGTCGGGGGCCTGTCTCTTGGGGTGAGCGGCTGCGTCGCTACGCCCTGCTGGTGCGGCTCAATCGACCGATCGGTATCCTGCTGCTGCTCTGGCCGACGCTCTGGGCGCTGTGGATGGCGGGGGAGGGGCGGCCATCCTGGAGGGTGGTGCTGGTGTTTATCTGCGGCGTGACGCTAATGCGCTCCGCCGGTTGTGCCATCAACGACTTTGCCGATCGTCACATCGATGGCCGTGTCGAGCGCACCAAGCTGCGCCCGATCGCCGCCGGGTTGGTCAGCCCAAAGGAGGCGTTGGGGGTGTTTGCGGCACTCTCCCTGAGCGCTTTCGCGCTACTCTTCTTTCTCAACCATGAGACCAAGGCGCTGTCACTGGTGGCGCTGCTGCTGGCGGCGGTCTATCCATTCATGAAGCGCTACACTCACCTGCCTCAGGTGGTGCTGGGGGCCGCCTTCGGCTGGGCGGTGCCGATGGCCTTCATGGCGATTCAGCAGCAGTTGCCGCCAGTCAGTTGGGTGCTGTTCAGCGCGACGCTGCTGTGGGCGCTGATCTACGATACCCAGTACGCGATGGTGGATCGGGAGGACGATCTGAAGATCGGTGTTAAATCCACCGCGATCCTGTTTGGCCGGCACGATCTGCTGATCATCGGCCTGCTGCAGCTCCTGATGCTCGGGCTACTGGGGCTGGCCGGTGCGATGGCGGGGCGCGGCTGGATTTTCTTCCTTGGGGTGGCTGCTGGGGCTGGGTTCTTTGTCTACCAGCAGTGGATCACCCGCGACCGCGAGCCGAAGGCCTGCTTCGAGGCATTTCTCAACAACAACAACTTCGGTCTGGTGGTGTTTGTCGGGTTGTTGCTCGACTATCTGCTGCTGGGGTGAGCGAAGCGAGCCGCATCTGTCGGAAAATCATGTGATTGATGCGGTTTGCGGGCTCATCACATCCTACAGGCGCAAGGTTCTGAATCGCACATCCACCGTCACTGCTATCTGCTGCAGTGCCTCTGCGGCGGCCTTGCCCTCCCGGCTGGTGCGGAAGAGGTGCGGTGTCATCAGCAGCAGGTCGGCGATCTGCTCGGCTCCCAGGGGGGCGGTTGCGAACTGTAGCTCTCTGCTGTCGGTCAGCCGGAATCCGGCCGCCTCGGCCTGCTCCAGCCCGGGCGGCGGGCGGCGTTTCAGGGTCGGGTAGATGATCCGGCGCAGCTCGATCAGGTGCTCCGGTCCTGGGTCGACCAGGATGATCCGTCCGTCCGGGCTGAGGCAGCGGCGAAAACTCTCATAAAGTGGAAACCCGAATAGGCAGAGGATCAGCTCCAGGCTCTCCGGCTGCAGCGGTGGGGTCCGGTTGCTGCCCACCAGCCAGCGGATCTGGCGGCTGCGGCGGGCGGCGGCCTGTACCGCCCACTTTGAGATGTCGAGGCCAACTAGGGCCGCAGTGCCTTTGCGGGGCCGAGCCTCCAGTTGCATCATCAGCTGCTCCAGATAGTAGCCCTCACCACAGCCAGCATCGAGGATCCGGGCGCTTTGCGTCTCTGCCAGCTCGGTGATGACCCGCTCGCCCAGGGTGGCGGCGATGGGCGCGTAGACGCCGCTCTGCAGAAAACGGCCTCGTGCGGTAATCATCTCTTTGCTGTCGCCTGGATTCCGGGAACGCTTCTGCTGCACCGGCAGCAGGTTGACATGGCCTTGACGGGCGATGTCGAAGCTGTGTCCGTCGGGGCAGAGCCAGCGTCTGTCATCTTGTCTCAGGGGTTGGCCATCCAGTGGGCAGGCAAGGTTGTCGGCGGGGATGATCTGCATGGTCTGTCTGGCCTGTTGCTGTGATTGAAAAGGCAAGGGAAGTTTACGAGAATGACCGACGTGCGGGAATGGCGTCTGTTGCCATCCTGCTTGACCCGCCAATAAAGAAGAATGACCGAAACTTCTCCATCCACATCGCTTGCCGCTGATTTTTCGCCTGCGGGAACGGCATGGGCGCTCGCGATTTTGTGATCTGGGTTGGGGTTTTTCGGCGGCGGTTTCACCGGGCGAATGGTACGCTTTGCCCGCTAATCCAATAGGAACAAAGAGGATCGGTGATGGCTGAATCAGCAGTGGATAACGTAAGGGCGGTGATTCTGGCGGGCGGCAAGGGGATGCGCCTCAGGCCTCTAACTACGGTGCTGCCGAAACCCCTGGTGCCGCTCGGCAACAAGCCGATCCTTGAGGTACTGATGCGCCG
The DNA here is from genome assembly GCF_000224455.1 of endosymbiont of Riftia pachyptila (vent Ph05). Lineage (NCBI taxonomy): Bacteria > Pseudomonadati > Pseudomonadota > Gammaproteobacteria > endosymbiont of Riftia pachyptila. Next base: position 8,432 of record NZ_AFOC01000048.1, on the reverse strand, counting down.
CCTCGGCTCCTTCGGCCTGAAGGATATCTCCATCTGTACCGGCTATCTGGCCGAGATCATCATGGCGGTTTGCGGTGACGGTTCCAAATACGATGCCAGGATCAGCTACTCAGGTGAGGAGAAGCCACTGGGCACCGCCGCACCGCTGGCGCGCATCCCTGATCTGCCAGAGACGGTGATCGTGATGAACGGCGATCTGCTCACCACCCTCGACTTCGGCAAGATGATCGAGTTCCACAAGGCGCAGCAGGCCGACTTCACCATCGGTGTCTACAAGCGCGATGTGAAGATCGACTTTGGGGTGGTGCAGAGTGACGATGACGGCCTGTTCACGGGCTTTATCGAGAAGCCCACCTACCACTATGAGGTGAGCATGGGGGTCAACGTGATCAACCGCGAGGTGATCGCCGGCATCGACCCCGACGAATACCTCGACATGCCTGATCTGATCCAGCGGGTGCACGACCAGGGCGGCAAGGTGGCCCTCTACCGGGAGGATTGCTACTGGCTCGACATCGGCCGCATGGACGACTACGCCACCGCCCAGGAGGAGTTCGCTGGGATGGAGGATCAGTTCCTCGGGATCAAGAAATGAGTCAGACGGTCTGGGTGACTGGCGTGGCTGGCTTTACCGGCCGCCATCTGGTGGCGTTTCTGCGCCAGCTGCCGGAGCCGCCGCGCATCGTCGGCCTGGGGCTGGGGGCGGTCGATGGGGTCGAGCTGGATGCCCACTTCCCCCTCGATGTGACCGACCCGGGCCAGATTGAGGCGGCAATTGCGCAGGAGCGCCCCGATATCGTCTTCCACCTGGCGGCGGTGATGCCGCCCTGTGACGATGCGCTGCTCTGGCATGTAAATGTGGGTGGCACCAACAACCTGTTGCGGGCGCTGGCCAAGGCCGGTTGCCAGCAGACCCGGATCCTGCTGGTGGGGTCCGCCGCCGAGTATCAGATGCGTGAGGATGGTCTGCTCAACGAGGACGATCCGGTCGCTGGCGAGACCCACTACGGCCAGAGCAAGTCGGCACAGATCGAGTGGGCGCGGCAGATCGCCGGGCTGTTCGGGCTGTCGTTGGTGGTGGCGCGACCGTTCAACCTGATCGGCCCTGGCCTGCCGGAGCGCTGGGTGGCTGCGATGCTCTGCGCCCAGTTCGCCGACCCCGGTACCGCCACCATTACCGTCGGCAACACCGCCTCTGAGCGTGACTTCGTCGACGTGCGCGACTGTGTTCAGGCCTATTGGGAGTTGGCGCTGAAAGGCACCCCCGGCGAGGCCTACAATGTCTGCTCCAACCACCCCACCGGGATCGGTGAGCTGATCGATATTCTGCAGGCGCTAACCGATGGCCGCCATTCGGTCGAAGTGGATCGCTCGCGCTTTCGCAGTGTCGATCTCGACCGAGTCTACGGCACCAACCACAAGATCCGCGAGGCGATCGGCTGGCAGCCACAGATCAGCCTGAAGCAGTCGCTGCTCGACATGCTGGATGAGCATCGCGATGGCGAATGATTTCGATATCTGCATCGTTGGCCTGAAGTGCTACGATTTGCTCGCCGGCGAGTCGGTGCCGCGCTATCTGGGCGGCATCGAGAAGGTACTGGTCTCCCTCGCCAAAGGGTTGGCTCAGGAGGAGCTGAAGGTCGCTTTCATCACCTACGACCACGGCCAGCCGGATGCCATCGAGATCGATGGTGTCACCATCTTTAAGAGCTTCGGGCCGGACGAGGGGTTGCCAGTGGTGCGCTTTGTGCATCCGCGCATGACCAAAGTTTGGTCCACCATGCGCCGGGTTGGAGCGAAGATCTACCTGCAGATGGGCGGCGCCAGCGAGACCGGTGTGGTCGGTCTGGGATGCGACTTGGTGCCGGGCAGGCCGAGTTTTATCTTCAATATCGCCAGCGATGGTGACTGTGTGCCGGAGCTGCCGTTTCTTCATCTCGGGCGTGAGATCTGGCTCTACAAGCAGGGTCTCAGCCGGGCCGACCTGGTGATCTCCCAGACCCGCAAGCAGCTGCAGCTGATGAGCGAGAACTTTTCCATCAACTCCACCACTGTGCCGCTGCCGGTGATCGGACCGGGCAATGATTTCAAGCCGCCTGCGCCTCCCGAGTCGGGCCATGCACGGGTATTGTGGATGGGGCGTATCGTCGAGACCAAGCGGCTGGAGTGGTTGTTTGATATCGCTGAGGCTTGTCCCGAGGTCAGCTTCGATGTGGTCGGCACGCCCAACGAAGAGTCCGACTACGCCAACGGACTGATGCAGCGCGGTGAGTCGCTGATCAATGTCACTATGCATGGTCGGGTGGCGGAAGAGGCGTTGCCCGGGCTGTTCAAAAGCGCCTCACTCTTCTGCAGCACCTCCACTCTGGAGGGCTTTCCCACCACCTTTCTCGAAGCCTGGAGCTATGGCGTGCCGGTGGTTACCACCTTCGACCCCGACAACCTGGTAGCCAACAATCGGCTTGGCAGCGTGGTCACCACCCTGCAGGAACAGATCGGTGAGATCCGCTTCCTGCTTGATTCGGATGTGGCCTGGAAGGCAGCCTCGCAGCGGGTGCGACGCTTCTATCTGGAGAGTTTCACCCTGAAGGCGATCGCCTGGCGCTATGTGGAGCTGATCAAGAAACTGGCCTGAAACAGCCGCATTCCAGCTTGATTTCGTTCTGAGTGAATGGCGTTTGTGGGATTGAGCTGGGATCGGTGGACTGCTGGGCGGGGTAACGCCCCTCCAGAGCGGAGGGGCGGCGACTGGCTCAGATGTTGTAGAGCCAGGACTTGTAGCCGGCGATGTTCTTGGGATCTCTGAACCACTCGACGGTCTCGGCGAGGCCGGCGCGCAGGTCGTATTTCGGCTCCCACTCGGTGAGTGACTTGACCTTGTCGGCGGAGCCAAGCAGGCGCTCAACCTCCGACTTGCCGGGGCGGATGCGCTCGTCGTCGGTGATGATCTGGGCGTTGGGGTTGATCAGCTCGATCATGGTCTTGGCGAGCTTGCCGATGGAGACTTCGACCCCGGTGGCGAGGTTGATCTCTTCGCCGATCACATTGTCGGACTTGGCGATCTCGACAAAACCCATCGCCGAATCCTTGACGAAGTTGAAGTCGCGGGTCGGGCTGAGGCTGCCGAGCTTGATCTCTTCGGCGCCGTTCAGCAGCTGGGTGATGATGGTCGGGATCACTGCGCGGGCCGACTGACGCGGACCGTAGGTGTTGAATGGGCGCACGATGGTCACCGGCAGGTCGAAGGAGCGGTAGAATGACTCCGCCAGCCGGTCGGCGCCGATCTTGGTGGCGCTGTAGGGTGATTGCCCCTGGTAGGGGTGGTTCTCATCGATCGGCACATACTGGGCGGTGCCGTAGACCTCGGAGGTGGAGGTTACCAGCACCTTCTCGGTGCCCAGCTTGCGCGCTGCCTGCAGCACGTTGAGGGTGCCCTTGATGTTGGTGTCAACGTAGGAGTCGGGTGAGTGGTAGGAGAAGGGGATGGCGATCAGCGCCGCCAGATGGAATACCACATCGACCCCTTGCATCGCAGTCTCGACACCGTTTGGATCGCGAATGTCGCCGGCGAAGATGTCGAGCTGCTGTTGCTTCTCCCTGGGCAGGGAGTCGAGCCAACCCCAGGAGTTGAATGAGTTGTAGTAGACAAATGCTCTTACGTCGCAACCGAGATCCATCAGGGTCTCGGTCAAGTGGCTGCCGATAAAGCCGTCGGCGCCGGTAACGAGTACTTTCTTACCTTTTATTTCCATGGTTGGCTCTTGGTGATTTTGGGGAGTGAATAAAGAGGCAAGTCGTGGTTTTTTCTGGGAAAACCCTATATTTGCCTCGATTTTAAGACGCCGCAGTATAAGATGCCCGGTAAACGGCGCGCAAGATCCAGTCGAAATAGTGGGAAACAGTGCAATTTCTAGGGCTGCGGGGCTTGCGGTGGTTGCCAATCAGGGGCTTGAGTCGGTGCACTTCAACGCTCTGTGCAACAGCAGCAGTCCGGCAATCAGGGTCAGGTTGGCCTGCTGCCCCAGCTGCTCTAGCAGCCGCTGTAGGCGTCGCTCGAATTCGTCACTCTTGGTCGGAGTATCTGGGCTGGCGAGTTCGAAGGGGAGCAGGCGCAGATGCTCCCGGCGGTCCTCAGCTTGTCGGGTTGCGCTGAGGATCTGCGCGAATTTCAGCTCACTGCGCAGATAAAAGTAGAGTTCCGGCTTACCGCCGCGCAGAAACTCCCGCGTCAGGCCGAGACAACGAATTCTATCCGGCGTGATACCTAGCTCCTCCCTGACCTCCCTTCGCAGTCCGGCGAGTATGCCGTGCCAGCCATCGCTGGAGTGGCGCAGGTCGTCCCAGTCGAGCGCCCCGGAGACCGAACTGCTGAGGCTGTGGCGACGGTTGGCGACCCGGCCGCTGCGCTGTGGCACCAGCAGTTGACCGTCGGCCGATTCGATCAACCCCACCAGCCCCAGATGGTTGAGCAGTCCGCTGTCGGAAAACCCTCCGAGCCGACCCGATTCGGCGGAGAGGGCCTCGCGCAGTGTCTGCTTCTCCCCTTCCGGTCGGTAGTCCATGGCAAAGTTGCTGGTCAGGCCGTCGAAGTAGTTGCCCCGGCTGAGGCTGAGGCGGGGCTGACTGCTGCTGGTATCGAGCCTGGCTAGGCGGGTTACCTGGCCGTTGTGCAGCTCCGTCCGTTTTTCGCCAGACAGCTGGCGGAGCAGCGGGGCCTGGAAGTGCTCTATGTCGTACCCGATCGGATCACTGGCTGCCTCGATCTCTACCGCTGGTTGCTGCAGCGCCTCGCCGGAGAGCGCAAGGCTCATCGGCAAGCGGTACTTTGTGCCCGCGATCTGTGCGGAGATGGGCGGCTCCCGATGGTAGAAGTCGAGCAGCTGTTGGGCGTCGAGGTGCAGACGGGCCTCCTGACGACTGGCTTCGCCACTCAGTGGTTCGCAGAAGAGTCTGCAACTCTCCTTGTCGGTGGACAACCAAGGCATGCGGGGCTCCTACTTAGGCGCTATGAATAGTTTCGCCACCATACCAGCAGCAGCCGAGAGGTGATGAAGAAGATGGCCAGGGAGATGGCGATAAAACCGATCCCAAACAGCCACTGTGGCTAGCCCAGCAGTGCCACCGACTTGACCTGCATATGCACTGCCTTGCCAGGCTCCAGCCCGAGCAGGTTGGCCGACTTGTGGGTGATGCGGGCGAGCAGGGCGGTGCCGCCGGCGTTGAGCCGCACCGTCATCTGTGAGGGGCTCTCCGGGTAGAGCTCGACCACCTGCGCCGGGAAGATGTTGAGGATGCTGGTGTCGTGCTGGTGTGCCAGGGTCAGGCTCACATCCCGCGCCAGTACCCGCAGCCGTACTGCCTGGCCGACCTCGATCTCGCTGCGGGCGAGGGTGAAGCGGCCGCCGGAGAAGGCGACGGAGGTGAGATGGAAGCGGTCGTCGTGGCCCACCACTCGACCTTCAATAATTGCCTCCGCATCGCTGCCGTGGGCCAGCGGCAGGTCGCTGCGGGTGAAGATCTCAGCGATCGGCCCGCTGGCGCGAATCTTTCCCGCCTCCATCAGCAAAATATGGTCGGCCAGCCGTGCCACCTCCTCGGGGGCGTGGCTGACATAGAGGATTGGGATTGCTAGCTCCGCATGCAGCCGCTCGAGAAAGGGCAGGATCTCCGCCTTGCTCTGCAGGTCGAGGGCGGCCAGGGGTTCGTCCATTAGCAGCAGTTGCGGACTGGTCAGCAGCGCGCGGGCGATGGCGACGCGCTGCCGTTCGCCGCCGGAGAGCCCGTTGGGACGGCGTGCTAGCAGCGGCTCCAGACCGAGCAGGGCGATCGCCTGGTCGAAGTCGACATGGCGCTCTCCCGCTGGCAGCCGTTTCAGGCCGTATTCCAGATTGCCGCGTACCCTGAGGTGGGGAAACAGGCTCGCCTCCTGGAACACGTAGCCGAGCCGGCGGCGGTGGGTGGGCACAAAGTGGCGGCAATCCTGCCAGAGGGTGTCGCCGATCTTGAGGTAGCCATCCCGGCAGCGTTCCAACCCGGCGATCGCCCGCAGCAGGGTCGTCTTGCCGCAACCGGATGGGCCGAAGATGGCGCTCACCCCGCTCGCTGGCAGCGTGAATTCGGTGCTCAGCTGGAACTCACCTCGCTCGATCTGGAAGCGTGCCTGGATGCTCATCGCATGCCCACCGCAAAACGTCGGTTGAGGCTGAACACCGCCAGCAGCATCAGGAAGGAGAGCAGCAGCAGCCCGCCGGCAAGCCAGTGGGCCTGAGCATATTCGAGCGCCTCGACATGATCATAGATGGCGATTGAGAGCACTTGGGTCTCGCCGGGGATGTTGCCGCCGATCATCAGCACCACACCAAACTCCCCCACGGTGTGGGCAAAGCCAAGCACCGCGGCGGTGAGAAAACCGGGCCGGGCCAGCGGCAGTGCGATGCTCCAGAAACGGTCGAACGGGGTGGCGCGCAGGGTGGCGGCCACCTCCAGCGGGCGTCGGCCAATGGCGCTGAAGGCGTTCTGCAGCGGCTGTACCACGAAGGGGAGGGAGTAGAAGACCGAGCCGACCACCAGCCCGCTGAAGCTGAAGGCGAGGGGGCGGCCGCCGAGGGACTCCAGCAGCTTGCCGATGGGGCCGTGGGGGCCGAGGGCGATCAGCAGGTAGAAGCCGAGCACGGTGGGGGGCAGCACCAGCGGCAGGGCGATGATCGCCTCGGCAATCACCTTCAGGCGGCAGCGGGTGCGGCTCAGCCACCAAGCCAGGGGGGTGCCGAGCAGTAGCAGGATCAGGGTGGTCAGGCCGGCTAGCTTGAGGGTGATCCAGAGTGCGGCGAGATCGGCCTCATCCAGCATCTGGGGTTCCGTAGCCATAGCCCTGGATGGTGGCCTTTGCCCTGTCACTCTGAAAGAAGTTGTAGAAGGCGCGGCTTGCGGCTGTCTCTCGCAGCAATACCGCTTGTTGTTCGATCGGGGTGTGCAGCGACCCTGGCACCAGCCAGTAAGAGCCGGGGATCGGTTGCCCCGGGCGCTGGATCTGCGATAGGGCGACAAGGCCCAGCTCGGCGCTGCCGCTCTTCACAAACTGGAACGCCTGGCCGATATTTTCGCCGCGCACCATCCGCGACTGCAACGCCTGCCAGAGGCCGTGTTTTTGCAGCAGCTGTTGGGCCGCCCGACCGTAGGGGGCGAGTTTGGGATTGGCGATGGCCAAGTGGCGGAAGCTGCCCTTCTTCAGCACCTCTCCAGCCGGATCGACCTGAGTTGCGTCTGGACTCCACAGGGCGAGGCGCCCCACTGCGTAGGTGAAGCGGCTGTCTGGGACCATCAATCCCTGCTGATCTAACATCTCGGGGCGTCGCCTGTCTGCGGCAAAAAAGGCATCGAAAGGGGCACCGTTGCGGATCTGCGCATAGTGTTTGCCGGTGGAGCCGACCACCAGCACCAGTTTGTGTTCGCTGTTCTCTTCGAACTGTTTGGCGATGCTGCGCAGGGTCTCGGCAAAGTTGGCGGCGACCGCGATCCGCAGCGTCTCTGCCTGGATGATGCTTGAGAAGAGCAGGCAGCTCGCGTAGATCAGTAGGGTTGCCAGTCTACTTGGGTGGGTCCATCGCTACTCCTGATAGATCGACGCTGGGTGAACGATATACAAAAACGCCAGTGGATTCATCAACTGGCTGGGGTATGCCGGTTGGCGGGGAGGGTGAGGCTGTGTGATAGCGTCGCCTGGGTAAGTTTCCAGGTTCGCTGTCATGATGGTTCGATTGCTATTCAGTAGAGAAGAAAGGGCTTGGGCTGAGCTCAACCTTTCGACATTTCAGGCCAAGGCCGCGGAAACTGTCATCCTGGGAGTAGATCTGCAGGCCGGTGGCAATATAGCCGTTGGGGCAGCCTACATATTGATGCCATTTTCTGCAGTTGGTGTGTTGCACCTTCTCTGCTGCGGCATTGATGCTGCGCACCAGCGGTGGGCTGGTGGAGAGCGTGGCGGCATAGAGCGCAATCCCCTTCAAGCGGTTTTTGCTACTCTGTTTTTTGTTGGTGGTGCAGACACTGATGCCGTGTACATATTGGCCGGCAGGTAGGCTGACCACTTTTTTGTTACCCGCGCTGCCGGTGCAGATGTTCTTTGACTTAGACGAAGGCTGCTTTTTTACGCTAGCCTTGTTCAGCGCCCGCGGGGTGGCCTTGATGTCGCAGGGTTTGTCGTGATTCTCTTGCCAGCTGACGTCGGTAATGCCGGCATGGGAGTGACGAAGGCGTGTCTCTTCTGAGCCATAGTCTCTGCTAGGTAGCGAGAGTGGCTCTTCATAGCTGAACTCCCCTACGTTGAGGCGTGTGAGTGTACCGGAATAGCCTGAGATCTTGCTGGGTATGTTGGCGTTGCCGAGCTTGAAGTAGGCCTGGTCAGCATAGACCGTAGACCAGGCAGCGAATGC